>CAINVV010000107.1 GCA_903854235.1 uncultured Bacteroidia bacterium
CAACCTGATATTTTCGATTGCAGAATTTATTCAACCCCTCCGGGGTTGCGGGACATCGGTGCGCTGTTGGCCACGGGTTTCACCCGCGGTTATTGACATTCAAGCCCTTCGGGCTTGTCTATGCAATTCTGAAATTTTTGTGCTCAATCTGTCGGGCAGCCACGAAGAGCTGCCCCTACCTAACTTCTTGCCCAGATCCTATCAGTCTGGATTATCAGACGTTGCATGCAACGTCTCTACTGGCGCCACGCTCCACTTTTACTTCCTTCCGTCCGATACCATCCCATCTCTCCTTTCAACATTCCGCGCGGACGGTGTGCCCTGAACCATCCTTTTCTACCAATATTTCGCCGCTCTGCGGCTCGCATTTCTGCTATGTAATCATGGTGGTAAAAACTTAAGACAGACGTTGCATGCAACGTCTCTACTGTCGCCACGATCAACTCTCAGTTCTCAACTCTTCACTATTCGTTTTTCACTTCCTGCCCATTGAAAATAAAATCCCTCCCTTGATAGGTTGGCAAATAAATTGGTTATCTTGGAATTGCCAAAACGAAGGGCACAACAAGCTTATTGCCCTACCGGGAAGGCTGAACTTTGTTGGTTTTCATTTTCAAACCTCTGCAGGTATGTACCGATTCCTCGATTCTGATGCCGTGCGAAAAGAGCGAAGGCTGATCTGGGCCGTGAACAGGTCGGTGATGGAGAACCTGGGTTCCATCCACAAGAAGAACGGAAAGAAGAGCAAGAGTCACTGGAATCTCTTCATTGGACTGCTTCGCATCTTCGCCGTGCTGCTGAAGCTGACGGGTTTCTACAAAAAAGGATATGGCAATGCGAAGCATATCCGCGTCAACGAGATTTCCCTTTCCTATCCAGATCTTCCAGCCGCCTACGATGGGTTCAGAATCCTGCATTTGTCGGATCTGCACATCGACAGCATCCCCGGATTTGCCTCGCTGCTGATCGACAAGATCAAACCACTCCAATTCGATTTGTGTCTGCTCACAGGCGATTTCAGGCGGGACATCCACGGTAGTTTTAGTCACATCCTGAAGCCGCTTCATATCCTGGGGAAATACCTGACCGCTCCGTTCGGCACTTTTGCGGTTTTGGGCAACCACGACACCTACCTGATGGCGCAATATGAACCGGAGTCGGGGATGGAGCTGCTGATCAACGAATCGGTCGAGATCACCAAGGAAGGGGAGAAGATCCTGGTCACCGGGACCGACGATCCGTTCAATTTTTACACCGATGCGGCGCTGCTGAGTCTCGAGACGACGGGTTATGCTTTCAAGATCGCGATGGTGCATACGCCCGAGCTGTCGCAGGCAGCGGCTGCCAATGGATATGATCTTTATCTCTGCGGCCATACCCACGGCGGACAGATCTGCCTCAGGGAGGGGGTGCCGTTGATCAGTCATCAGTTCGAGGGGAAACAGTTCAACCACGGATTGTGGCACCTGGGCCGGATGAAGGGATACACCTCTCCAGGAGCAGGCGTAAGCGGTATGCCGGTGAGGTTCAATTGTCCGGCGGAGATAACCTTGTTTAGCCTCAAACGAAGTTAACCCCACCCAACCACGAATTACTCGGATTGAACCACGAATAAAAAATGACGAAGCCGGGTGGTGCGATTTATAATTGCACATGAAGCTACCGCGAAAAGATTAATTCGGCGTACCGGAATTCTCAGCACCCACAGCTCATTCAAATTGAAATCAACAAGGTATTTTCGATTTGCAGAATTAATTCAACCCCTCCGGGGTTGCGGGACATCGGTGCGCTGTTGGCCACGGGTTTCACCCGCGGTTATTGACCTTCAAGCCCTTCGGGCTTTCAAACCCCAATTGCTCCGGGTTACCGGTATCAGTGCAGGTCTTGTACGACTTATCTGGCATTGCGTTCAACCCCATCGGCGTTGTGATGTTGTTCTACTTCTTCCACAACGGGTTTCACCCACGGTTATTGACATTAACCCCTTCGGGCTTTCTATGCAATTCTGAAATTTTTGTGCTTAAACAGTCGGGCAGCCACGAGGAGCTGCCCCTACCTAACTACCTTCTAACCCAGTTCCTTTCAATCGGGAATATCAGACGTTGCATGCAACGTCTCTACTTTCACCGCTCTCAACTCTCAGTTCTTCACTCTTCTCAGGTCCCCCAGTCTCCTAGTCCTATAGTCTTTCAGTCCTCCTAGTCTTAATACATCACCTTCAGGACTCCATCCTTCACGGCTGCCATGTTTATCGTCAAACGATGTTTCAGGTTGTCAAAATTGTAGTCGGCCGAATCCTTGAGTTCAACGTCGCCATACCAAACTCTTGCCGGCTTGGTTTCCATCCGGATGGCATAGACGGAGGATTTCCTGGCGTCGGTTACGGTCAACTCCAGCCGGTTGGGAAGATTCTTCATCGCCACGGTGGTGGAACCGCTCTTGTCGGGATGGTACAGCGTAAAGGCATGGTCCATCCCGGGATAAATCAACCAAGTATCCTTGCCTGTGTTGGCTTCGCTGCCCAGTCCGGTGTAGCTCCGGCAGATGTTCATAGGAACGATGGCGCCTTCGCGGATGAAGACCGGAGATTCCTCCAGCGGGAAGGATTTCTCAAAAGTCGTTCCGCCTTCGAAAAGCTCACTGTCGTGGAAGAAATAGCGCCATTTGCCCTTGGGAAGTGTGACTGTGTTGGTCAGCTCGTCCTGGTAGATGGGAGCAACCAGGAAATCATCACCGAAAAGATAGTGGTACTTTCCTTCAACTGGTTTTTGCAACACCCTCCCTCCTTCGTGACCTGTCACCACGTAGCTGTAAATGTAGGGAACCAGTTCGGTATGCAACCAGGAGAATCTTCTGATCACCTCCAGTTCCTGGGGAGTTCTCTTCCATAGCGCACGATTGCCATGGCCGCCGTTGAGGAAGAGGCCGCAAAATGCCGAAAACTGCGCCCATCTGATGTACAAGCGGGAAGGAATGTAGCTGCCTGAATAGCCTGCCACATCCGATCCAATTACATTGTAACGCAGTTTCGCGGCAGCTAAAATAGTCTGGATGGCCATTTCAAACCCACCTATCCCGGTTACGATCAGGTCATTTTTCTTGTGCCCTGCATCGGCTAACTTTTCCTTGGTGGTCCAGATGTGTTTCTGGTCGCCGACCCAGGTAACGGGTGCCGCATCCAGCGGTGCAAATCCTTCGGGATGGAAATTTTGATCCATCGAACGGCCCAGTGTAGTGAATTCGGGATTTTTCGTCAGTCCGTAGTGGTATTCATCGCGGTAGAAATGATCCATGTAGGTGCGGAGGCTCATCAGTCCGGAGAAGGTTTTTCTGTAGAGAAATGGAATCAGTCCGGCCATATAATACGAGAGCGTTGCCGTATCATCCAGTTTCCAGCCATCGATGCCGTAATCGAATACATTCTGCTGCATACCTCTCCACCATTTCATCGCCTCCGGATTGGTATAGTCGATGAAGCCGCCCTTGCCTTTCCACCAACCGTTTTGCTGACCGTTGCCGGTAAGGAAACCCTTGGATTTTGCTTCGTTGTACCAATCTTCCGAATTTGGAATCGGGGTGCCGTGGTTCTTGCTGTTGACCATCGTGGTCATCCACATCACGATTCGGTAACCCTCCGCTTTCCTCCGGGCAAACCACTCTTTGGGATGCGGGTAACGGATGGTGTCGACCCGGAAATCATTGAAACGCATGGCCCAGGGACTGTCGATGTTGATGGTTCGGACGGGGATGTCATATTTCTTGTAGCCATCCAACAGGGTGTCTGCCATGGCCACATTATTCGAATCGTTGTCCCAGACCCAGCATTCCAGGGCCCATGCGGGTGTCAATGGCGGATTGGTATGCCGCTGGGAGTTGAAAAACAGTCCCCAGAACGGGTAGGCCGCATAAAAGTAAAAGACCACGAACAGTGTTGCGAGGGTGATGGCAGTGACTTTGCCTGCCTTCTTCCATTTGTTCTTTTTCATCGGTAGTAGTTGAAGATCTAAAAGTAGGAAAAACCATGAATTGAAAAGAACCCCTTCCAACCACGAATTATACGGATTTCACGAATTGAAACACGAATTAAATAACGAAGTCGGGTGGTGCGATTTTTAATCGCACATGAAGCCGCCGGGAAAATGTTAAACGGCGAACCGGAATTCGCCGCACCCACAGCTCATTCAAATTGAAATCAACCTGATATTTTCGATTGCAGAATTTATTCAACCCCTCCGGGGTTGCGGGACATCGGTGCGCTGTTTGCCACGGGTTTCACCCGCGGTTATTGACATTCAAGCCCTTCGGGCTTGTCTATGCAATTCTGAAATTTTTGTGCTCAATCTGTCGGGC
>CAINVV010000108.1 GCA_903854235.1 uncultured Bacteroidia bacterium
AACTTTCCCGGTTCCACCAAAGTTGAACCAAAGGAAAAGTTTATGCTTCTAATTCAAATTATTTACGGGCAATTTTGCCGCAATTATCTGCCATCCTATGCAATCCTATTAGACAATGATGACTGTTGAAGAGAAAATATCTTACACGCTTGAGGAATCGTTCTCATCCTTGCAATTGGTGAGAGACAACTTCTGCCTAATAGGTTCGGCGGCACTCTTTTTATCAGGAATCAAAATTGATGAAATTTATGATATCGATATTTTAGTTAGTAACAGGGATGCAGATTTCCTGGCTGTGGAATGGAGAAATAGGTTAATGACAGCGCACGTTACGACAAATGATGAATTATTCTCTTCAAACTTTGCACGATACAAGTTTTCCGTTTTGGACATAGAAATAATGGGCGACCTGAAAGTGAACAAGAAGGGGATTTGGCAACAGCTTGAAATCACAGATAAGATGTCGGTTCCAATTGGAAATTTTAAAATAATAATTCCAACCCTGGAACATCAAAGGAGCATTCTTCAATTTTTTGGCAGAGAAAAAGACCATCAAAGAATAAAACTCATTGACAAACATTTATTGCGCTAATTTCTAGCGAATTAAATCTGAAAACACTAGAAATAACCAACTATTTTTTGATTTCATTACGAACATTGTAAAGAATTAAATGCCACCATTAATTCCACTCAATGCCTTCCTACACTGGATTTGATTTTCTGCCGGATAGCCAGCGACTCGTCTGAATAAAGAAATTCTCGGGTTGAGTCAGGAAGAAACTCCATCATTTCATCCAGACTGTCATTTTTTATGGCCCGCCGGATGTTGGAGGCGCTGATGAAAATTGGGAGTTTGGAAGTCCCTGTAGTCGCCACTTTCCGCATGACCTCAACGATTTCTACTCCAACTGAAGGCAGAATCCTTTTCATTGCCTGGTTGTAGGCAGCCGTCGTAGCACAATACTTTTCCGTTCCTACATACCGCCCTTTGATTCCAAGTACCGGAACCACGTAGTCTGCAAAGATCTGCACATCCAGCTCTGCCTGCTTTTGCATTACATCACTGATCGTTTCATTCTTCAGAAAATAGGATGGGAAGATGGACCCGGATACGATGTACATCCCACCCCGAACCATGACCACATTCTCCAGATGTGATATCCCCTTGCGAATCAATTCCCAACGTACGTCAAAAGGAAATGCGGAAAGATCCTCCTCAACGACAAAAAGATAGACCAGCTCATTTTCCGAGGCCGCCTTTTCGATGAGAAATTTGTGTCCGTTTGTGAATGGATTGCAATTCACAACGATCGCGGCGATGACTCCGGTTTGAGTAGGCCGTATTAGGGTTTTCAGGTAATCCTGGTAAGTAGAAATTGATTCGAAGCCAAATTCCAACAGCGCAAACAGCGGCGGAGAAGTGGCTATCTCATTGAATCCCAATCCACAGAATCGAATTGAATTTTCCGGGCGGGTAAATACAAAAGTATGCTTGTAGATTTTTAAAAGCTTCTCCGTCATGTAGGTAACAATCAAGGCAAAAGCTGTCGTATCACGAAACTTGGGTGATACGGCCACATATTTCAGAATCCGACCCTGATGTGAACCGGTTCCGACCAGCTCTCCCTTGAGATTGTATACAATCATGGTGCATTCCACTTCACCGGGTTCAAACTCAAAACCCAGTTCCCTTAGAAACCCTTTCACCAGTTTTACATCGAAGGGATTCGCCAAATCTAGGGTCTCCTGCCTGAAGTCTGTATCTTCAAAAGTCATTTGTTCTGAATAAGTGTTGCATTAAAATCCTTGCCTTCAGACTTCATCACCGACCAGACGAAGATAGAGACAGCCAGCAGATCGGCAGAACCACCAGGCGAAATATTTTCACTATCGCAGTAGTTTACGAGCAATGAAAAATTTGCCTCATTGAAATTTTTAAGGATTTCCCGGCATAGGTGCTGAAAGGCTGACAGCACCTCCGATCCGCTTCGCCAGAGAATATTTGTATCATTGTTAACGGCGGATATGGCCAGAAAACATTTGGTCAATGCCTCGTCACGGGTGTTTTCCAGATTTGCTAACTGCGGAAGTCCATGTTCGAATACAGTTTTAAAACCACTCTCTGCCTCGCCTCTTGCCCCACCGTAGCCAAATTCCCTGAAAATTTTTTCTCCGTGGGTGAGTTCCCTTCCGGAGATAACGGCGAGCTCTTTCCTGACTAGATTCCGGCAGATACCAGACACAATCGAACGAAATTTTTCTGGTTCGAAATGACAGGACTGGTTGTAAAGGATACCGCAGGCAAAAAGGGAAAGACCCATCAGAAAGATGGCTCCCTTGTGGGTATTGATATTACCAGTGGCTTCATACATCGCTGCTTCCATCCTCAGTCCAGTATTTCTGATGATTGGCAGTGCGTTCGATAAATCGTCGTCATGAAAAGAGAGTCCTGCTTTCACCAGCTCTCCGAACCACGGTGAAATGACAGCCGATGAATCCAAAAATGTGAGAAAATTCATATCGGAGTGGCTGCCATTGCTGAATTTATCGACTAGTCCGGGTTTTGGGGTAAGCGATATTTCATAAAGCAGCGCCTTCAAGGCAAGTCCCTGAAGTCGTTTAGCGATTTCCGAATCAGTTTGCTTTTTGTTGTATTCTGCCATCTTGTCAAACATAAAGCGACGCACCATTTCAAGGTTGTGGGTCTTCTGATGTCTGCAATGGATGGCCGGTTCTGTCTGACAGAAAAAACACAGTTTGGATTTGCCTGAGGAGACCGCTTCGCCCTGCGAGTCGTTCAAATCCACATCCACAAACCGACCCAAAGGGTGATTTTCTTCGAATGATTCGCAAAGCTGTTTCCAATCTTCAATGGGATGCTTTCCAGTTACCACAGGGACCAGATAAAAGT
This sequence comes from uncultured Bacteroidia bacterium, assembly GCA_903854235.1. Lineage (GTDB taxonomy): Bacteria > Bacteroidota > Bacteroidia > Bacteroidales > Prolixibacteraceae > CAINVV01. Next base: position 2,912 of record CAINVV010000108.1, read on the forward strand.
CACCTGCCTCATCACTTATTTTAATGGCCATTTCCACCTTCACCGCCAATTGATGGGCTCCAAGGTGAAAATTCAGTTCATCCAGACAATGGTCAAAAAAACAGGCAACGGTAGGATTGCTTTTGGGATAGCCAGGCACATTCAGGCTCAGACTTAGGCAGGCTAAACCCTGTTCTGTCCATTTCCGTTTCAGCAATGCCCGCTGTTCTCGTGCTTCCAATATGGCTTGAAGTGGTTCGATGACTATGTCTCTTCGTTATATTTTGATCTCCTTTTCCTTGAGCTGATGGATCACATCGATGATGGTTCCATCGCGGTACTCAACGAGTCCAACTATTTTATCCGTGTACTCCAGGGGAGCCGGTATTCCAGTAATCTTGTCCACCTCTATTTCCAGGTCATGAATCTCCTTGATGTTGAGACCTGCCATCCGCAGGTTATTCTCGAGCTCCGGGAAAGCCGGATTCACGCAAATACCCCGCTCGGTAACCAACACATGCACGGTTTCACCCGGGGTAACAATGGTATGGACTCTCTTTTTGATGATCGGAATCCTTCCACGGAAAGAGGGACAAACCACCACCGTCAGTTTGGCTCCGGAAGCAGTATCCGAGTGACCACCGGATGCGCCCCTGATCTTGCCTTCCGATCCTGTGATCACATTGACATTGAAATCCACATCAATTTCCAGTGCTCCGAGCACCACTACATCAATTTTGTTGGTGATACATCCACAATTAAACGGATTGGCATAAAGGGCTGCAGGAATCTCAATGTGGTGCCTGTTGTTCAACAATGAATTACTCACGACCGCATCGAAGGATTGTACGTCAAAAATGGTTTCAAACAGCCCTTCGTTGAGCATATCCACACAATAAGAGGTGATTCCCCCTAGCATAAAGCTGCCCTTCAAAGATTTTTTCTTCATCTTCTCGCGGATGAATTTGGCCACCGCCAGAGAGGCTCCGCCGGCTCCAACCTGAAAGGCAAATCCCGGGACAAAAAATCCGGAGTGTTCGATCACATCTGCGGCAAGCTTGGCAATCCGCAGATCCATAGGAGAATTGGTGATACGGGTTGTACCTGTGGCAATTTTTGAAGCATCGCCAATCGAATCCACCAGGACCACATGGTCAATGAAGTTTTGGGAAATAGAAAGCGGAATGCAAGGAAAATCCACAAGGTTATCCGTTACCACAATTACCTGCTTGGCGTAACGGGCATCAATGACGGCATAACCGATCGAACCAAAAGCCGATTTTCCGTGAGAGCCCGTCGCGTTTCCTTCACAATCGGCAGCAGAAGCAGGAATGACGGCCAAATCAATCTGGATTTTCCCTGTATGAATACAGCGAACCCTCCCACCGTGTGAGTGAATCACCACCGGAGTATCCAGTACTCCCAGGGCAATGGCACGGCCGAGTTCACTGCGGATGCCAGATGAAAAGATCTTTGTGACAGTTTGGTCTTTCAAATAGGGAAGGATCGGATCGTGGCATTCATTCAGCGATGATGAGGCCAGTGTGATGTCGCGGATCCCCATGTTGTGGAGGATGGTCAGGGTCTGAACCAACAGAATATCCCCGTTCCTCAGGTGATGGTGGAACGACACAGTCATGCCATTGTGCGGATTACTCCGGATGATGGCCTCTTCCAGGGTCTTGCAGAGTTTGCTTTGGTGTGGCAGGTACGCCTTGTTTGGTGCAGGAATGGTGGGTTCGTCCATCCATCCTTTGCTCAACTTGGTCAATGCACCCTGAAAGGGTTCCAACTTCCCGATTCCCTCCATGTATTCAGGGATTTCCCTGCCTAAACTGTTTAACATGATCGTAATTTTTTCTTTACCCTTTGTTTCTACTTACCTATTTTTTCAAAGATCCGGCACGTGGCCGATTCAATCAATCCACCGTTACATTGGCCAGTCTCAGAAGGTATTCTGCCCTGGCGACAATCGGTGCATCGATCATTTTGCCATCAATGGCAAAAACGCCAATGCCCGCTGCACTGTTCATTCTGAACTCCCTGACAATGCGGTAGGCTTTTCTGATCTCCTCCTCGGTCGGGGTATACACCTCATGCACGATGTCAATCTGGCGCGGATTGATGACCGCCTTGCCGGTAAAACCAATCCTTTTGGCATACTCCGTTTCACGTCTCAATCCCTCTTCATCGTTTACATCCGGGAAAACGGTATCGATTACATCGATGTGACTGGCTTTCGCAGCCATGATGATCCGTTTTCTGGCAAAATCAATGCCAATTCCATCCGGTGTAGGGATGATGTTCATGTCGGCGGTCAAGTCCTGTCCACCAATGGTGATGGCATCGATGCGACTGAATTTGCTGGCAATGTTGAAGACGTTCTGCACTCCCATCGCCGTTTCGATCATGGCATGCAGGGTCATTTTGTTGTGCGGAAGATTGTGTCGGTCTTCTATTCTTTCAATGATATTCAGTAACTCGATCACCTCCTCCGGCGACTCTGTTTTCGGATAGCGGATGGCCGATGGCTGCAGCGGTACAATCTCTTCCAGATCAGCCAAACCAAAAGGCGTGCTCAGGTGATTGACCCTGACACAAACCTCGGCATCATAGAAATCCGTTACCTTGAACATATTTCTGACGAGTGTCCGTGCCGCATCCTTCTGGTTAAGGGCTACTGCATCTTCCAGATCTAGAAGGATGCTGTCCGCGCCGTATATGCCACCCTGCTGAATCATCGCCGGATTATTTCCGGGAATGTAAAGCATTGTTCTGCGATTTTTAAACTTTTTCATCAGATAGCTATTGTTTTAAGGTTCCTTCCTGCAAATCGAGCGAACGCTTGATGGCAGTTTCGAGACGGGCTTTGATGGTGGGCTCCAGGGCCCCCTTGTCTTTGGCAATCAAGTGAATATCCGTCATTTCAAACTGGTCGAGCAGATCAATGACAATTTTCGTAAAGCTCTCTCCAAATTGTTGCATGACGGAGGAGCTGATCTCAATTTTTCTTCCTGCTTTGTCGGGAAGTGGCTCAATCAGTACAATGACATCGCTCGACTCAAAGGTTCCTGCCTGGGCTGGTATTTTCGGTTTCATGTTTCTATTTTTAATAATCGTCCTTATAATACGATAATTCGAATGACTCTATACAATGACATTTGGTGCTTTTAAAAATGCACCAGAAAATATGATGCAAAATTAGGATTTAAATCCGGCAGAAGGATGACATTTCGCAATATGATAATAAACAGGTAACATTTTTAGGACTGAAAATTTGGATCGTGAATATTTATGTCGTATGTTTGCGTCATTAGAAATAGAAAGCATGAACAATTCACAAAAATTTGACGACGACTTGCAGGAGCTGGCCAAATTTGCCAGGGTGATCTCCCATCCTGCCCGACTGGCCATCCTGCAATACCTGGCTGAAACAAGGAGCTGTATTTCAGGAGATATTTCAGACTTTATACCACTTAGCAGAACCACGGTCTCCCAGCATCTGAAGGAGTTGCGGGATTTGGGGCTGATTCACGGAGAGATCGACGGCCTCAAGATCAACTACTGCCTATGCAACTCCACACTTTCCCTCTTCAAGGAGAAGTTCACAAAATTCTTTGCCGGTATAGGAACCTTCGATATCGACTGCAACTGCTGACATTTTTTACCTTCCCATCTTCTTATCTTCACATTTACTCCTATTCATTTTATGAAAATTTTAATACTCTGCACCGGAAACAGTTGCCGAAGCCAAATGGCACACGGCTTTCTCCAATCTTTTGATCCAACCCTTACGGTTTGTTCTGCAGGAACACAGGCATCCGGAAAACTCAATGTAAAAGCAGTTGATGTAATGAAGGAGGCTGGTATCGACATTAGCCACCACACCTCTGATTCCGTGGAAAAGTACCTGGATGACGCCTGGGACTATGTCATTACTGTCTGCGGAGGCGCAAATGAAGCTTGCCCAGCCTTCTTCGGACAGGTCAAACACCGGCTGCACATCGGATTTGATGATCCGTCGCACGTTATTGGCTCGGAGGAGTTCATCCGGAGCGAGTTTCTGCGGGTACGGGATGAAATCAGGGATGGTTTTTATCAATTCTATCTGAACAATTTGAAAATGAGTTAATTTGAAAATTTGAATACCATGAAACCAGAAGATATCAAATCAGTGGTCCGCGAAAAATATGCGGAAATTGCCAACCAGAGCAAATTAACCAACGAAACCTCCTGTTGCGGTGCCACAGGATGCTGCTCCGGTACCGACTACACCATTTTCAGTGAAAAATATGACCTGCTGGAAGGCTACCATCCGGATGCTGACCTGGGACTTGGTTGTGGAATACCAACGGAGTTTGCACAGATCAAAAAGGGAGATACCGTGCTGGATCTGGGTTCCGGAGCAGGAAACGATTGCTTTGTCGCCAGGGCTCTGGTGGGGGAATCCGGTACCGTGATCGGTGTTGATATGACGGAGGCCATGATAGATAAAGCCCGGGCAAATGCAGAAAAGCTTCGTTTCAGCAACGTGGAATTCCGGCTTGGAGACATTGAGAAGATGCCTGTTCAGGATGAAACGGTCGATGTCGTCATCAGCAACTGTGTACTGAACCTGGTCCCCGACAAGGTAAAAGCCTTCTCCGAAATAGTCAGGGTACTAAAACCCGGCGGACACCTTTGTGTCTCCGATGTAGTGATCAAGGGAGAATTGCCCGGCAAACTCAAGGATGCTGCCGAAATGTATGCAGGTTGCGTATCCGGGGCCATTCAATTGAATCAATACCTTGAAATTATTGGCAAAACTGGATTCGAAAATATCCGGATTCACAAGGAGAAACCCATTACCGTACCAGATAATATTTTGCTGAATTACCTGAACAGGGAGGAATTGTCCCTTCTAAGATCATCTGGAACCGGCATCTTCAGCATTACCGTTTACGCAGATAAACCATTTCCAAAGTCCTTGTAGAAGACTTCTTTCATTAGCACATTAACTCACTAGCATATTAGCACATATTCCCCATGCCTACCAAAAAACGATTAAATTTTCTGGACCGTAACCTGACCTTGTGGATTTTTCTGGCAATGGTGATTGGTGTTCTCTCTGGTTGGTCCAGTCCACAAGTGGCTCTATTCTGGAACAGTATGTCTCACGGAACGACCAATATCCCCATCGCCATCGGACTCATTGTGATGATGTATCCTCCCCTTGCCAAGGTGAAGTATGAAGAGTTGGGCGATGTTTTTAAAAACACGAAGGTTCTTGCTATCTCTCTTGTTCAAAACTGGGTCGTCGGGCCCATTCTGATGTTTCTGCTGGCGATTCTCTTCTTTAAATTATTTCCGGGAGAGAACAATGCCAATCTCCCCTATATGTACGGAATCATCCTGATTGGCCTTGCCCGCTGCATCGCAATGGTCATTGTCTGGAACGACCTGGCCAAAGGAGACACACAATATGCGGCCGGCCTCGTTGCCTTTAACTCCATTTTTCAAGTCCTCTTTTTTTCTGTCTATGCCTATGTTTTTATTGCGGTTCTGCCTGGTTGGTTTGGCATTCCCATCAACAAGAGTGTTGAATCCATTACCATTTGGCAAATTGCGCAAAGCGTCTTCATCTACCTGGGTATTCCCTTCCTGGCAGGATTCTTCAGCCGCCTTGTCTTGATCAGGGTGAAAAGCAAGGAGTGGTATCATACGCAGTTCATTCCTAAAATTAGTCCGCTTACCCTGATCGCCTTGCTTTTTACCATTGTGGTGATGTTTTCCCTGAAAGGAGAATTCATCGTTAAAATACCGCTGGATGTGGTCATCATTGCCATACCGCTGGTTGTTTACTTTCTCGTCATGTTTGCCGGTTCATTTATTTTGAGCAGGAAAATGGGTGCCACCTATGAGCAGACGGTCACACTCTCCTTCACGGCTGCCAGCAACAACTTCGAACTCGCCATCGCGGTAGCCATTGCGGTATTCGGGATCAATTCGGGAGAAGCTTTTGCTGCCGTGATTGGGCCTCTGGTGGAGGTTCCGGTGATGATCATGCTGGTAAGGTTCGCTTTACGAAGAAGGCAAAAGTAGAAAGGCAAAAGGCAAAAGCAAGAACACCGCAATCATTATTTCGGTGTCGGGACAAATATTTTCGAATAGGAAAGCTAATTTCTGGAGTCCCTCATTTTTACCATTTGCCTTTTTACTTTTGCCTTGTTTTTAGGAGCATCCCTAAAAACACCAGTCCCACACCAAAAAACAGAGTGATGGCCAAAACAGAGTAGCGCATGCTGCCGGTGATGGCTTCGATGATGCCAAAACTAAAAGTTCCAGCCACAGTCGCCAATTTTTCTGTTACATCGTAAAAGCTAAAAAAAGAGGTATGATCGGTAGTCTCAGGAAGCATTTTGGAATAGGTTGATCTGGCCAGCGACTGGGAGCCGCCCATGACGATTCCAATGACAAATGCAGCAACAATGAATCCGGCTGCGTGGGTGATGGTAAATGCATAGATGCAGACTACGATCCAGATCACGACAGAAATTATCAATGCCTTCAGATTTCCGATCCGCCCGGAGAGTTTGGAAAAGAACCAGGCCCCAAACATCGCAACAAGCTGTATGATCAATATTGTTGGAATCAATACTCCCTCCTTGAGGCCAAGTTCCTTCTCTCCAAAGGTGGCAGCCATAAACATCGTCGTCAGGATGCCCATCATGATAAAAAAGAAACCAAGCAGATAGACGCTTAGCTGGTAGGATTCGCGCACCTGTCTGAAAACCATCCGAAGCTCTTTGTACCCATTGCTGATTACATTTTCGCGGTGTAGCCGTTTGCTAAAAATATATTTCGGAAGTTTCCGGAAAGTCAGGGTTGAAAATCCAATCCACCAGATACACACGGTCACAAAGGAGATTCTGGCGGGCTGGGAAGAATCTTTTGTGAATCCGAAAAATTCAGGCATCAGGATCATCCATAGATTGAATAGAAGCAGGATCACACCACCCAGGTACCCCATGGAGTAACCGCGGGCACTGATGGCATCCTGGTCTTCGGGTTTGGCGATGACGGGTAGAAACGAGTTGTAGAAGACAATACTTCCCCCGTATCCAATGGTTCCCAGGGTAAAAGCAACAATGCCCAGTTCGATGTGCTGCGGATCAAAAAAATAGAGCAATCCGCAGGATACCGCACCAATCCAGGTAAAAGCACGCATAAAACCTTTTCTGCGTCCGGTATAGTCGGCTATCGAGGAGAAAAGCGGTGATCCAACCGCCACAATCAGGTAGGCTACGGCAATCGACCAGGAATAAAGCACGGTGTTGATCACTTTCCAGCCGAAGAAGGATACCATGAAGTCATCCCCATGACGGGTCACCGTATTGTAATAGATGGGAAAGATCGTTGATGAAATCGTTAGCTGGTACACCGAATTTGCCCAGTCGTACATGACCCAGGCCTTCACCACTTTGGGATCACCTTTCAGGATGGCTTCCGGTTGGGACATCGTCTGCATAAATTAAGATTCGAAAATTTTTTGATGAAAGGCAAAAGTAAGGTACTCTCAAAATTAGTTCCCAATTCCAAAATATTCGGTCCAGCATTGAAATATTGATTGTGGCGTTCTCACTTTTGCCTTTTTGGTTTATCCTTTAGCCTTCCTTAGGATAATCTTCTTTTGCGGCACAGCAGTTGTCACAGGGGGTTTCTCCATCGGGCCACGAAGGTGAATAATTAATCCGTTTAAAAAATTCCGGAGTAACTGGTCACCGCACTCCTTGTAATTGGGATGGTCCTCTTTCCGGAAAATGGCACCCAATTCGGTGGTGGTGGTCTTGAAATCCACGAGTGTCAGGATCTTTACGATGTCATCGTCCTTCAGTTGGAGAGCGACCCGCAATTTTTTTAATATGTCATTGTTTGTCATGCCCAAAGATACAATTTTTCAAAACATCCCTTTTCCCACCTAGCCTATATCAAATTAATATGGAAGGAATGCGGGGCCTACCTTGTTTTTGTCCTAAACCCCCAAAATTCGAATATCTGTCGCTAAATTAAACGGCTGATTTCTGTCAGTTTCTTTCTATTGCGAATATCCTAACTTTGCCACATTAAACATTGCCTTGATATCCTACCAGATGGAAGCTTACTTTAGAAAATTTAGAGAAAACATCATTGGCATAGACCAGGATTTCGACTCACCCTACGGAAAGAAAACCATACTGTACGGCGACTGGATCGCCAGTGGCAGACTTTATCGCCCCATCGAAGAGATTCTGGCCAACCAAATTGGACCATTCGTAGGAAATACCCATACGGAAGCCAGTGAAACGGGAACGTTGATGACCAAGGCTTATCACTTCGCCCAAAAAATCATCAAGGAACACGTCCACGCTGGTCCCAACGATGTAATTATCAATGCCGGATCGGGGATGACCACCGTCATCAACAAACTGCAACGCATTTTGGGTATCCGATCCATGGCGAAATTTTTCAAGCAGGAGAGTGTTGCCCGAGAGGACCGACCAGTCGTTTTTATCACACACATGGAGCACCACTCCAACCATACCTCTTGGTTGGAGACCATTGCTGATGTCGTGCAATTGACACCCGATAAGGATCTGCTGGTTGATCCGGAGCAACTCAGGCTGGAATTGAACAAATATCAGGACCGAAAAATGAAGATAGGTTCCTTTACCGCTTGTTCGAATGTAACTGGCATCGCAACTCCCTACCACGAAATGGCAAAGATCATGCACGAAAACGGAGGACTCTGTTTCGTGGATTTTGCGGCATCGGCACCCTATGCTTCCATAGACATGCATCCTGATGATCCATTTCAGGCTTTGGATGCCATATTCTTCTCCCCGCACAAGTTTCTGGGTGGCCCTGGAAGCTCCGGGGTGATGGTATTCAACGCCTCGATCTATACCTGCAAGGTACCCGACAATCCAGGCGGCGGAACCGTAGACTGGACCAATCCCTGGGGAGAATTCAAATATGTCGATGACATCGAAGCAAGGGAGGATGGAGGCACTCCGGCATTCCTCCAAACCATCAAGGCAGCCCTCAGCATCCGACTGAAGGAGCAGATGGGCGTTAAAAAAATGAGAATCCGCGAAGAGGAATTGCTGAAAATAATTTTTGAAGAGTTGCCAAAGATTCCCCAGCTTCATATTTTGGCAGATAATATCAGGGAACGTCTTGGCATCCTCTCTTTCTATCTGGAGGAGGTCCATTTCAACCTGGTGGTCAAGTTATTAAACGACAGGTTTGGCATACAGGTTCGGGGTGGATGTGCCTGTGCAGGCACCTATGGCCATTTTCTGCTTCATGTCTCCCACGATCAGTCCAAGCAAATTACTGACCTCATCAATTTTGGAGATCTCTCCCAAAAACCCGGATGGATCAGACTTTCCCTCCATCCTACGATGACCAACGAGGAGGTTCACACCATACTTGATGCCATCCGGCAGGTTCAGGAAAACCACGAGGTTTGGGGACGAGATTATATTTACAACAACAAGACCAACGAATTTAGCCACTACTCAGAACTTACTGATAAGACAGAGATTGTCAAACCCTGGTTTAAGATGGAATAACAATCTATTCTCGTTTTTCGAGGGGAGTAAATCGCAGCATTTTTTCAAAAAAATTATCTCATGGGTGGGTGATAATTAATAGGCCGTCACCGACCCAAATCTTGATTCCATGCTGAAATATCTTGAGTCGAATCAATCGAAAAAAAAAACGCCCCATTTCTGAGGCGTTTTTAATATCAATGGATGGGAAATTAACCCAATCTCGCTTCAAGTTGTTCCACCTGTAGTTTCAGTTCCTTTGGATACCTGTCGCCAAGTGAAGCTTGCTGTTCTTTAATCAGATCCAGTTCCTCTTTCCAGAGTGCCTTGTCTACTTTTACCAGCTCTGCGATATCCTCCTTGGTAACATCCATCCCGCTGATGTCGATGCCATCGACGGTTGGGACAAAGCCAATGGGAGTTTCCGTGGCAGCAGCTGAACCTTCACACCTTCCGAAAATCCAGGCAAGGACACGCATGTTGTCACCATATCCTGGCCACAACCATTTGCCTTCCTTGTCTTTGCGGAACCAGTTAACATTGAATATTTTAGGTAAAGCTTCCGGGTTTGGTGCATTCTTGCCGATGGTGAGCCAATGTCCGAAATAGTCGGCCATGTTGTAACCACAGAAAGGCAGCATGGCGAAAGGATCGCGGCGAACACCGGCCTTCAGGCCAATGGCAGCTGCCGTCACTTCAGAACCCACCACTGAACCCATGAAAGTGCCGTGTGCCCAGCTCATTGCCTGGTGAACCAACGGCACTGTGCTTGGACGGCGACCTCCGAAGAGAATGGCCGAAATTGGAACTCCCTGTGGATCTTCCCAGGCTGAGTCAATGCAGGGGCACTGGAACGCCGGAGCCGTGAAGCGGGCATTCGGATGCGCTGCCGGTTTGCCGGAAGCCTTGTCGTATACTTCGTTGGTCCAGGTAATGGTCCCGGCAGGACAATCGGATCCGATACCTTCCCACCAGATATCTCCATCAGGTGTTAAACCGGTATTGGTAAAAATCGTGTTGGAAGCAGCCGAAAGCATGGCGTTCGGATTGGTATCAATGGAGGTTCCCGGTGCAACACCAAAGAATCCAGCTTCGGGGTTAATGGCATACAAGCGGCCATCTTTACCGAATTTCATCCAGGCAATGTCGTCTCCAACAGTCTCGACTTTCCATCCCGGAATAGTTGGAATGAGCATGGCGAGGTTGGTCTTGCCGCAGGCACTTGGGAATGCTGCCGCGATGTATTTTTTTACTCCCGCCGGACTGGTGATGCCCATGATCAGCATGTGCTCTGCCAGCCAACCTTGCTCCTTGGCCATTGCGGACGCAATACGAAGTGCAAAACATTTTTTTCCAAGAAGTGCGTTACCGCCGTATCCGCTACCGTAGGCAATGATCTCCTGGGTTTCGGGGAAATGGGTAATATATTTCTGATCGATGGGTGCACAAGGCCATTTGACATCTTTCTGACCTGGCTCAAGGGGTGAACCAACGGAGTGAACGCAAGGAACGAATTCTCCGTCGCCAAGAACATCCAATACTGCTTTGCCCATTCGGGTCATGACTTTCATGTTGACTACCACATAAGGGGAGTCGGTAATTTCAATTCCGATGTGTGCAATGTCGGAACCGAGTGGTCCCATGCTGAATGGAATGACGTACATCGTGCGGCCTTTCATGGCTCCCTTCAGGAGGCCTTTCAGGGTAGCTTTCATCTCGGCGGGTGCGGCCCAATTGTTGGTAGGACCGGCATCTACCTGTTTTTCCGAACAGATATAGGTTCTGTTCTCCACACGGGCCACATCACTTGGGTCCGATTGGAAATAATAACTGTTTGGGCGTTTTTTTTCATCGAGTTTTACTGCCATCCCTGAAGCGACCATTTCGGCCATCAGGCGATCGTTCTCCTCTTCTGAACCATCACACCAATATACTTTTTCGGGCTGACACAGTTCGGCCCATTCGTTCACCCAACTAATTAACTTTTGATTGTTTGTCATGAATCTGAATTTAATAATGAATCTATCCTATAATGATTTCAGTTTAGCTGAAAATTGTTATTGCCCCAAATAATCCTGACAAGCCAAATGAATGTTTTCAATCAACTGGCTGATTTTAGACTCAGGAACTGCGGAAAAGGCAATCCTGATCAAATTGCCGAACACGATCACTCCGGTACTGTATTTCTCAAGGAGAATCTTGCGAACCTCTTCTGCCTTCAATCCGCCTCTCAATTCAATGCACATAAAGTAGCCTGAATTAAAAGGTAATGCCGAGAAATATCGCTTGTATTTTGGATTCTCCAGCACCTGTTTGATCTTCTCATACCTGGCATGAAGAATATCGAATTTCTCCAGTTTGCTCTGGTCATAATTCTCCGAAGCATACACTTTTTGTAAAAGTGATTGGGAGAGATGACTGATGTTGGAGATGTTACCGCGAACGGCCCCGGCAGTTTTATTTTCCAATGCTTCATACAAACCGGCTGTTCCGCCCTTCACCCCATAGGTAATGAATCCGACCCTGAACCCCCATACATAATCCTCCTTGGTTGCACCATCCAGTTTCAAAGCCAGCACGTTTTCGTGCAGGGTAGCCAGTCGTGTAAAGATAGATTCCGTATATACCTCTTTTTCATAAACCAGTCCAAAGTAGGCATCATCAATCATGACAACTACTTTTTTCCCTTTTGCAGCCTCAATCGCGATCAAATCCACGATGCCATCAATCTCGCTGATTAAGGGCGTATATCCAGATGGATTATTTGGAAAGTTGAGAACCAGAATGATCTTCCCTTCTGCTTTCTCCATTTTCTGAGCCAGCTCCGTGTGGTTGAAACCACCTTCGTAAAAAAGTGGAAAATTCTCTATTTTGCCGAGATAGTTATTTTCGAAAATAAGTGAATAATTCTCCCAGTAAAGATCAGGAACAATTACCGTATCTCCTTCATCAACAAATAAATAGGAAGATATACTGATGCCATGGGTAATCCCGTTGGTTGCAATGGGCATACTGATCAAAGTTTCACCCAGAGACGGATTCTTTTTATAGATAAAAGATTTCCAGGTATTTCTTAAATCAGGTTTACCAAAACTTGGTGCATAGGGGAAAACCAGGGCGTCCGGCAGATTGACCAGTTGTCCCAGTTCGGCCAGGTGCATCGGATGCCCATCGTCCTCTACGGCCTCCCCTATCGTGGCATTGATTTCCTTCCCTTTTGCCTGGGCAGACTGTGCCAGAATTCCTAACTTGGGGAAAAAAATATTCTTTCCCCTTTCGGAGAGCAACTCAAAAACAGAGGGGTTACTCTTTTGAATTACCTCATTCAATGTAATAGCTTGCTGATCCACTTCTGTGCAGTTTAAATTATTTAGAATGAACTCGATTGCAAAGTTATTTAAAATAAGGCAAGGAATTTCTGAACATAGGGGAACCGCACAAAACTTAACGATGAATTAATGTTTTTGTGGAAACAAAAAAATAAGGCGCCGAATCTTTCGGCGCCTTTCATTGACTTTAAACAAGGATTATGCAGGTTAGGCACGGGGGTGATATTTGTTCACAGTCTCTTTCAAAAATTCTTTGTCTAGGTGGGTATAAATCTCGGTGGTTAGGATAGACTCATGCCCAAGCATTTCCTGAACGGCGCGCAGGTCGGCTCCACCCTGCACGAGTGCAGAGGCGAACGAATGCCTGAATGTATGGGGACTGATATTCTTGTCCAGGTGAATCTTGTCCGCCAGGTTCTTGATAATCGTGAAGATCATGACTCTGCTCAATTTTTTACCTCTTCGGTTCAGGAAGAGAATATTCTCACACGCCTTATCGATTTTTAATTTCCGACGATATCCGACCATGTATTTCCGGATCTCTTCTATGGCTCTCTTGCTGATAGGAACCAACCGTTCCTTCTCTCCTTTTCCGGAAATCTTAATAAATTCCTGTTCAAAATGAAGATTTGACAAACGCAGATTAACCAATTCGGAAACCCGAAGGCCACAGCAGTAGAGCGTTTCGAGAATTGCCTTGTTTCGCAATCCTTCGGGCTTTGTAAGATCGACAGATTCTATCAACCTGTTGATCTCGTCGTTTGTTAATACATCCGGCAGTTTACGCCCAATTTTGGGAGATTCAAGAAGGGTCGTCGGATCATTCTCTACAACTTCTTCGATCAGAAGAAATTTGTAAAATGACTTAATTCCTGATATGGTTCTTGCCTGAGTTCTCGGACTAACCCCTTTATCTCCCATCCATTCTACAAATTTTCTAAGTTGGAGCAACTTGATGGTTTCGGGGGATAACCCAGGATAATACTCTTCAACAAAGACAATCAGTTTGTTAATGTCATTTACATAGGCACTAACAGAATTTTGAGAAAGCGATTTTTCCAGCCTCAAAAAAGTTTCATATCCTTTTTTGCTTTCTGTCCAGTTCATGGTTTAGATTTTAATTCTTAAACAATCAAAGACCAAATTTGTTCGAACATTAAGAAGATAAAATAGTTATCATACATTTGTTACCTTGGCCTGACCTTTTCAGATCTGCCTGATCCACCTGTTTTGCCATTGCCCTGCCATCCCGGCTGCCGGCTAACTAACAGATTTGACTGTGAATATCGGCGTGAAAATAACTACGCCGATCAAAATAGACGTCACAACTATCAAAGTGCCACTTTGAATGATTAAAACAATGCCAAGATAGCAACAAAATACCAAATTGATAACATTACAGAAAATATGATCCAAAAAAATCATTCAGCAGTTCCGTCTTCGATCGATCCAAGTCGATTTCGCCCCACATCCCAGATTGTTGCATCAATTCACAAGTGGGTGAAGTTTAATTTTACCGCCACCTGAACGGAGGGTGGGCAAAGCCGCTCCCATCCAAAAATTTCTGTTTGGATTCAATGGTCCCGGATGGGATTTCATTAGGATCATTCGGCCAAATGGACTGTTAAAAAAAGAAGCAATTTACAAAGGAATTAAATATATTTTTGTGGGTTAATGGTTTCATCCGAAAAAATCGGTATTTTAAGCAGACTTTTCCTGCCTTGAATTTCGAATCACGAATGACCCATGTACAGTTGGCAAAAAAATTAGGCTGGAACCAGTCAAAAACAGAAAAAGAGTTTCATGAAAATAACAATTATCAACGGCCCCAACCTCAATCTATTGGGGAAACGCGAAAAGGGAATCTATGGAGATACCTCTTTTGAAGATTGGTTGCTAAAGATCAAAACCCATTTTCCCCAGCTGGAACTGAACTATTTTCAATCGAATATAGAGGGTGAAATCGTCGACTTTATCCAAAAAGTTGGCTTCACGGTCGATGGGATTGTATTGAATGCGGGTGCATACACCCATACCTCTGTGGCCATCCGGGATGCAATTTCTGCCGTCACTACGCCGGTTGTTGAGGTTCATATTTCCAATATCCTTACCAGGGAAGCCTTTCGCCATGAGTCGTTGATCGGACCAGTCTGCATGGGAAGTATCATGGGATTCGCCTTAGACTCCTACCGGTTGGGTATTGAAAGCTTTCTAAAACCCAGCCTCGGTTGAAATCGATCAAGCCATTTGCCAATACGTTGCAAATCCTTCAAAAAAAAAGTTCAAAGAATGAAGAGAACAAAACACACCAAAATCGTCGCCACCATTTCCGACAAAAACTGTGAGCCCGATTTTTTGCGATCGCTGATGGACGCGGGAATGAATGTAGTCAGAATCAATACCGCCCACCAAACTACAGAATCGGCGATGAAGATCATCAACAATGTAAGAGCTGTGTGTAATTGCCTGGCCATACTTGTAGACACGAAAGGTCCTGAAATCCGTACTAAAAACATAAATGATCCCATCAGAATTACAAAAGGGGAACGTATTGTCATCAAGGGGGGAGAAGAAATTTCAACAGAAGGATTGCTTGTCGTGGATTATCCTGACTTTGCAAGGGATATCCCTGTTGGAAGTTCCGTTCTGATTGACGATGGAGAACTGGAACTCCTGATCGTTGAAAAAGAAGGAGACCATTTAATCGCACTGGTTGGCAACGATGGCTTCATCAAGAACAAAAAGAGCATCAATGTGCCGGGAGTCTCGCTGAATCTTCCCTCCCTGACTGAAAAGGACCGCCAGTTCATCCGTTGGGCTGCCGCCAACGACCTGGATTTCATTGCGCACTCCTTTGTCAGAAACAAGGAGGATGTACTAGCTGTGCAAGCAGTGCTGGATGAGGAAAACAGCAAAATCAAGATCATTGCCAAGATTGAAAATACAGATGGATTCAAAAATATTGACGAGATCTTGAATTATGCTTACGGGATCATGGTGGCCCGTGGAGATCTTGGAATCGAAATTCCTGCCGAGAAGATTCCTGCCATCCAACGCACACTGATCCGGAAATGCGTAGAACGGAAAAAACCCGTTATCATCGCTACCCAGATGCTCCACACCATGATCAGCAATCCACGCCCTACCCGGGCAGAGGTCAGCGATGTGGCTACCGCCATTTACGACCGTACCGATGCCGTCATGCTGTCGGGAGAAACAGCCTATGGACAATATCCCGTCGAAGCGGTTCAACTGATGTCGCGGGTGGCCATCGAAGTGGAATCCAGCAAGGACAAAAGAAACGACCTCCCAGTTCCAAGGTTGGAGAATGAAGTATCCGCTTTTTTGGCAGAAGCTGCCGTGATGTCGGCCAATGAGTTGAAGGTTGCCGCCATCATCACGGATACCCTGACGGGGAAAATAGCCAGGTACATCTCTGCCTTCAGGAGTCCCCGGCCTGTTTATGCCAAATGCCATACAGGCAGGGTGAAGCGGGAATTGGCACTCTCCTATGGTGTCTTCGCAAGCGAAATCGTGGTAAAGAAGAACAAATACAAACTGGTGGAGACTTCACTTCTGGATCTGGTCGAAAATGGATACATCAGCGAAAAAGATACGGTGGTTTATGTCGGGGGTAATTTTGGCGTGGGTGGAGGCACCTCTTTCATCGAAATCGCCTCCGTGGCGCAGATGATGCACCAGAAGAAAGTTAAATCAGAGCGATAAAGAAAAGAGGCTACCTCAATAGGTTGAGACAGCCTCTTTTCTTTATCGCTCTGATCCTTGTGTTGTGCCCAGGAGAGCAGTTTACCGCATGTCGTTCATCTCCACGCCCGGATATTTGGTCTTGTCAAACTTGAAAAAATCGTCTTTCAATTCAACATTGGTTTTCATACTCTTCAAGACAAGCACGTAGGTATTTCCATCTTTGTTAAAAGTCTGGGCTTTGGCAATCTGTGATTTTGCCTTGTCAATATAGAGCCTAACTTTCACAAACTCCCTGGATTTGTCGACAGGAAAAAGGTCCAGCACCTGAACAGTCTTGCCGGTGAAATTTTCTTCCCCAACATAGGAAAAATTAAATCCCTTTTCGTAGATCGTAAAAATATTGGCAGGATTCAGTGCGCCTTCCTTCTCTTCTTCCACACCCGAAATGTTGCACTCCTTGGCCTCGGTCAGATAACTCCAGGTAGTGATGCCATCACAGAATATTTCCATGCTAAAAACAGGCATATGCAGTCTGTAACTCTTCCCTTTCAAAACAACTTCACCCTCGTTGGTTTGGTTGACATTGTTTTTCTTGTTTTCAAGGGTAAAGGAGAATTCAATCTGGATCGATTTATAGCTTCTGGTCGTCAAAGAGAGTTTATCCAAAATCTCTTTTGCCTTCGGATCCTGTTGTGCCATCAGATTCGTGGCCAACAAAAACGCCACCATAGCAAATATTAATCTTCTCATTTGATACTTATTTAATTAACATCTCAATAATAACCCTGTCTCATGTAATTGGATCTCCACGTACGCCCTTCCATCATCGAAAATCCAAAATCCAAAATTTGTATTGCCCTATTGCGGAAGTTTTCTCAGGATGTGCTCGAGGCTGGTCTCATCCTGAATCAAAACCTCCCTGGCTTTGCTTCCTGCATTAACCCCAACAATACCTGCGGCTTCCAGTTGATCCATGATCCTACCCGCCCTGTTGTAACCGATTGAGAACTTTCTTTGTATGGACGACGTTGAACCCGTTTGGTTTAAAACCACAATCCTGGCTGCATCGTCAAAGAGTTCATCTCTGTTTTTTAGATCCACATCATCGGAAGTTTCACTACTGTCGCTCCTGTATTCCGGAAGTGCAAAAACAGTGGGATATCCGGGTTGTTTCCCAATGAAGTTGGCAATTGCCTCCACTTCAGGAGTATCCACAAAAGCACACTGAATCCTGGTAAGTACGTTTCCAATGGAGACGAGCATATCCCCCCTCCCTATCAACTGGTTGGCACCCGGCGTATCAAGAATAGTCCTTGAGTCGACCATCGAAGCTACCTTGAAGGCGATCCTGGTAGGGAAATTTGCCTTG
Source organism: uncultured Bacteroidia bacterium (assembly GCA_903854235.1). Lineage (GTDB taxonomy): Bacteria > Bacteroidota > Bacteroidia > Bacteroidales > Prolixibacteraceae > CAINVV01. Next base: position 20,869 of record CAINVV010000108.1, read on the forward strand.
ATGACTCCCGTAATAATGTTGATGGAAGGACGCTGCGTGGCAATGATCATGTGAATACCAACCGCTCTGGCTAACTGGGCAATACGGGCAATCGGAAGTTCTATCTCCTTACCGGCCGTCATGATCAGGTCAGCAAATTCATCGACCACAACCACAATATAGGGCAGATAACGATGCCCCTTGTTGGGATTGAGTCGCCGGGCAATAAACTTGACGTTGTACTCCTTCACATTTCTGGTCTGGGCAGCCTTGAGCAGGTCATACCTTCGTTCCATCTCAATGATCAGGGAGTTAAGCGTATCTTTTACCTGTTGAACATCTGTAATGATGGCATCTTCCATCCCCTCCATCTTGGCCAGAAAATGTTTTTCAATGACTGCATAGAGATTCAATTCTACCTTTTTGGGATCGATGAAGACAAATTTCAACTGGGAAGGATGTTTTTTATACAGAAGGGAGGAAATAATGGCATTCAATCCCACTGATTTCCCTTGTCCGGTTGCCCCTGCAACCAGTATGTGCGGCATCTTCGTCAGATCCACTACAAAAGTTTCGTTGGAGATGGTCTTACCCAGAGCCAATGGCAGTTCATAATCCGACTCCTGAAAAATCTTGGATGCTATCAGAGAGCGCATGGAGACAATCTCGGGCTTGTTGTTTGGAACCTCGATTCCAACGGTTCCTTTTCCCGGCATCGGTGCGATGATACGGATTCCCAGGGCAGACAAGCTAAGGGCAATATCATCTTCCAGGTTCTTTATCTTGGAAATTCTGACACCTGGGGCTGGGACGATTTCGTAAAGCGTAACCGTTGGTCCTGTGGTTGCCCTGATTTTTTCTATTTCAATGCTGTAATTTTTGAGGGTCTGCAGGATCTTGTTCTTGTTGGCCATCAACTCATCATTGGTTACCTGCGGATTTCCGGTGGCCCGCTCTTCCAACAGATCAATGGTTGGGAAAATGTAACGCGAAAGATCCAGGGTAGGATCGTAATCTCCCATTTCAATCTCTTCCTCCTCATCAGAAAGGCCCATCACCTGGTCTCTCTCTGCAGGTTGTACGACAGGTTCCCTTTCCGGAATCCGATAAGGCTCCTCCTCCTGAAAGACCTCTCCCATCTCCAGCTCCAGCTGATCGTCATCCGGTTCGGCATAGACGATGGTTACCTCATCATCGTCAGCGACTTTCGAAAAGGAACGATCCTTCTCAATGGTCTTTGGGGGTTGTGAAGCGATAAAAGGATCGTTTGTGATTAGTTCAACCTCTTTCTTCTTTGGACTTTTTTTATAGGTCAGCAGTCCGAGGATGGTGCCCCAGGCATCTTCAAAAGCGACGATGATCACAATCAGCAGCGAGCCAAACAAAAGGAAGAAGGTTCCCAATTTACCTACCATGGAATTGAGGTGTTGAGACATCAGGAAACCGTATGCGCCGCCCGGAAGAATTGGTGAATTTTTATAAAAAGCGGCCAGAGAGAAAGCCAATGTGATGGAAATCCATATAATGAAGAATATACCATACCCGAAATTTTTAGGCAAGGACCACTTGCCAATTTTGGCCAAACGCATGGAGAGGACCAGAAACAGGTAGAGAATGAGAAATGACCCAAATCCAAAACCTTTGTTTATAAACCAGTTGGATACAATTGCCCCCCATTTCCCTCCGGCATTTTCAATCTTGATGGAGGGATTGGTAAGCAGTTCCTTAACCGATACATCCAGGTGACTGACATCCGCCCCATCCTGCAAGAGAAAAGAGATGAAGGAAACCAGCAAATAGAGGGTAAAGAAAAATAAAGGAACAGCGATGATCCCGCGGATCTTCTCCCAACGGGTATATTTGGAATTCTTTCCCCCTCCACTACTCTTGGTCGATCCAGATTTCTGTTGATTATCACCCTTTTGCTGAGCCATCTACATATTTTTTAGAACTTTCAAATTTAGGATTAAATCAAAACAAAATTTATCAATCCAGTAAAATAAGTGAAGGAACCATTCCGATCTCCCTCTTAAGCATTCATTTTGAAGGATAATTGGCGATCTCTTCTAAATGCAAAAAGTTATTTGTTTCCTCAAAATGATCCTTTATTTTACCGGATTAGAATGCTAAATTTGAATCTTTCAACCGGATATTCATTTCTTAGCCGATTTGGAAGCTGAAAAATCGAAACAACCAATTAGTTGGAAAACCGCACAATCCGTCCCGTCGATGAGTTCAATGATTCTTGACTGATTTCACCCGGAAAAACTAAAAAACTATTCAAATTCAGATAACAGTTTATGCATCGTTTAATAAAAAATATGAACCTGAAAACTTTGATCCTGTTCCTGGTAACAGTACTGGCACTCAATGGTGTGAAGTCCGAACCAAAAAAATTGGTATCTTTTGTCAATCCAATGATCGGCACAGCCGACCACGGCCACACCTATCCTGGTGCCGCGTATCCTTTTGGGCAAATTCAGCTGAGTCCGGATAACGGTAGCCAGGGTTGGGACTGGTGTTCGGGGTACAACTACTCCGATAGCCTGATCGCAGGATTTAGCCATACCCATCTGAGCGGGACCGGAATAGGTGACCTGGCCGATCTCTCTTTCTTACCGGTCGCCACTGAGGTTTCATTCAGGGATGGTGAAAAAAACGGCGATTTCGTCTCCCGGTATGCCGGGAAATTCAGTCACAATCAGGAGACTGCCCGTCCGGGATATTATGCAGTGATCATGCGAAACAGCGGGATCAAGGCTGAGTTTACGGTAACGGAGCGGGCCGGGCTGCACAGATACACCTTCCCGGCAGGAGGAAAGAACAATTTGATCATCAACCTTGGGTTCGCCATCAACTGGGACAAACCCTACCAAACCACCTTGAATCTGGTTGACAGTACGCTGGTTACCGGATCACGCCTTTCACATGGTTGGGCAGCCGATCAGCATCTCTATTTTGCAGTTCGCTTTTCTGCACCTGTCCTAAAATCTGTTATTTCAAGCGTTGGCGGCACCAACGCGACGGTTGGCAGTTTCAGTTTTGGAAAGAGTCAGCTGTTGACAAAAGTTGGGATCTCTTCCGTAAGTATTCAAAATGCCCTGGCAAACCTCGATGGCTCATTGCCTGGATGGGATTTTGAAAAAACACAGCATGCGGCCTCAGAAGCCTGGGAAAAGGAACTCTCCAAAATAAGCATTGAATCCGTAAATGACAGCCAAAAAACCATCTTTTATACCGCTCTCTACCACACCATGGTCGCACCGGCCCTCTTTTCAGATGCCAACGGCGAGTTCAAAGGAGTGAACGGAGATGTCCAAAAAGCAACGGGATACAAGCGATATACCGTATTTTCCCTGTGGGATACCTACCGGGCACTCCATCCGCTTTTTACGCTTACGCAACAACCAAGGGTAAACGACATGGTCAAAACCATGCTGGATCATTACCGACAGACGGGTTTACTGCCGGTATGGGAACTGGAGGGAAACGAGACCTTCTGCATGGTGGGAAATCATGCCATTCCCGTCATCGCAGAGGCGATTCTGAAAGGAATTGGCGATTTTGACAGGCAGCTTGCCTATGAAGCCATGAAAAAAACCTCCCTTTTCGATCGGGATGGAATGGGCCTTTACGACAAACTGGGCTATATGCCGGCGGATAAAGTCAGTCAGTCGGTGGCGAAGTCTATGGAGGTAGCCATCGACGACTGGTGTGTTGCAGCAGTGGCTAAAAAATTAGGAAAAACGGAGGATGCCCTCTATTTTGGCAAGCGGGCTGAAAGTTTCAGGCAATATTATGATTCTGAAACGAAATTTATGCGCGGGAAACTGAGCAATGGGAAGTGGACGACTCCTTTTGATCCTGCCTACTCGAACCACGAAGGAAGCGATTATACCGAAGGGAATGGATGGCAGTATCTGTGGTTGGTTCCGCAGAATGTGGAAGGATTGATCGGCTTACTGGGCGGTAAAAAGGCATTTGCCGACAAACTGGATCAGTTATTTAGCGTGGAGCACGGAGTCAAGGGAGAAAAAGCATCCGCCGATATTTCAGGCCTGATAGGGGCCTATGCGCACGGCAATGAGCCCGGTCACCACACCTCTTTTCTCTTCAATTATGCCGGAAGAGCCTGGCGAACGCAAGAGATCAACCGTCGAATCCAGACTGAAATGTACACAGACAAGGTGGATGGCTTGTGCGGGAATGAAGATTGTGGCCAGATGTCGGCCTGGTATGTCTTCAGTGCCCTGGGTTTCTACCCCGTCAACCCTTCCGACCTGAAATATCAGTTCGGTTCACCCCTGGTTCGGGAAGCAAAAATAACTGTAGCGAAAGGCATCTGTTTTACTGTAAAAGCTCCCTTGGCTTCAGCCGAAAATAAATACATTCAGGAGGTGAAATTGAATGGGAAAATATTGAATAGATTCTACATCACACACCAGGAAATCATGGATGGAGGGGTTCTTGAATTCAAGATGGGTGCAAATCCCAATATAAATTTATTCCAGTAGTGGGTCCTTTATCATTTCTATTCAAGGTATTGTCACAAGCAACCAGTCATCATCCTTACTAATTATCTAAAGATGAATAAATCAATCGTTCTGCTGCTGCTCCTCTTTTTTTCAGAAACCACTTTTTCCCAGGAATGGGGATTGGGGCCATTTGTGAAAACAAAGGAAAATCCAATTGCAAAGGCAGATTCAACCATCACTTTCGTATGTCCGGTAAAAAAAGAGGTTGTAAAATGGCAAAAGGCTGATGTTTTTAATCCTGCAGCCATCGTCAAAGACAAAAAAATATACCTTTTCACCAGATGTGAGGACAACGAAAAAGCAGGACTCGGAAGGCGTACTTCCCGCATTGGAATTTCGGTTAGTGACGATGGGATCCATTTCAACTCCTTTCCTTCCCCGGTATTGTATCCTGATTCAGATGCCTACATGAAGTATGATTTGCCGGGTGGCTGTGAAGATCCGCGCATTGTCGAATCGGAAGAGGGACTTTATGTTATGGCCTATACCAGCTGGAACTATCGGATTCCACGCCTATCCATTGCGGTCTCTGAAGATCTCTTTCACTGGAAAAAAAGAGGCCCCGCCTTCCTCAAAGCCTACGACGGTAAATTTTTGAATATCGCCTCCAAATCGGCCTCCATCCTTACTAAAATGAAGAATAACCGGATCATTGCAGTCAAGATGAATGGAAAATACTGGATGTACTGGGGAGAACAATTTGTCAACCTCGCATGGTCAGTCAATTTATATGATTGGTTTCCGCTTCTGGACAGGCAAGGAGACTTGAAGCGGATCATCACCCCGAGAAAGGGCAAATTCGACAGCGACCTGACCGAGTGTGGCCCGCCCGCCCTGATGACCGATAAGGGAATCCTGCTGATGTACAATGGGAAAAATGCGGCCAATGAAGATGCCGATCCCTTGTTGCCAAAAGGAACCTATTCCGTGGGTCAGGTCCTATTTGCTGCTGATGATCCAGAGAAAGTGATCCACCGCAGCGAAACCTGCTTTCTGAAACCCACGCTTCCACACGAGCTGACCGGACAGTACGCTGCAGGCACGACTTTTGCGGAAGGACTGGTCTATTTTCAAAAAAAGTGGTTTCTTTATTATGGTACCGCTGATTCATTTGTCGGACTTGCCATTAAGGAATAGTCAGGCAGTGTGAGTTCTCTTTTAACTTCGGCTTTTTAGGTTTTACAAGCTTTGCAGGCATTTCAACTTTGCTGCTCAGACAAAATTACCATTCCAAAATTATATTACCATGAAAAACATTCCAGTCCTGTCCATCACCGAAAAAACGCTGGCGGAAGCCTATGAAGCCGCCATTGTGGCTGTTTATGAAAAGGGTACACGGTTCAAGACGCAATACGACAAACCGGAGGATCCGGAAAGCATGGATTGCACCATCAACATCACCATCGAAGAGCCGGAATCGGATCCGATGATCCACATGGCCTTTCCGGGTGGTATTGAGGAGCTGAAGGAATACGTGATGGAACTTAAAGGGTTCAAGGATCACTGGACGAAAAACATGAATGTCGAGAGCGACAAAAGATGGGAATACACCTACCATGGCAGATTGCAAAATTATGGGGTGTGGAAGGAAATGGTAGATGGTAAGTCGGTGGAGGCCGGGAAAATAAAGGTGGATCAAATTCAGGCGGTCATCCGGAAGCTGTCTGTTCAGCCTTTTACCCGACAGGCTCAGATGATAACCTGGATGCCAGACATTGACAACGATTGTTTCGATCCACCCTGTCTTCAGTCCTTGTGGTATCGCATTTTGGAGGATGAGGAGGGCGTGTACTGGTTAAACTGCAATGTTCGCTTCAGAAGCAACGATGCCTGGGGCGCCAATTTCATGAACATGTTTGGATTCATTCAGTTCAACAAGGAGGTCATAGCCGCAGGGGTGGAAGCTATTACAGGAAAAACAGTCAATCTGGGACGTCTCAATTGGCAAGCTGATTCCTTCCACATCTATGGAAAGGACCTGAATACCGTCAAGGAGAGACTGCTCGACAGACGAAACGATATGCCGTTTGAAGAGCGGACCCTTGGTTTCAACGAAGAGTTTATCCGCGAAATGTATGACCAGGCAGAAGAGCAGATCATCGTAAAGATTAGAAATTACGATCTGAGCCATTAGTGGATATTTGTCATATGTTGGGCTGAAAACAGTCCTTACCTTCGGACAAGATTAACCTGAGAGATCAACGTATGATGAAAAAACTTGCAGTGGTTGCCCTGGGCGGCAACGCTTTGTTGCGGGACAACGAAAAGGGGACCATCGAAGAGCAGGAGTCGCATACTGCTGAAACCATCGAGAACTTGCTTTTCCTGGTAAGAGAAGGGTACGATTTGATCGTAACACATGGGAACGGACCACAGGTAGGCAATATTCTGATGCGGAACGATGCAGGTGAGCAGGTCTACGGAATCTCACAAATGCCTTTGGATGTCTGTGTGGCAGATTCGCAGGGAGGAATCGGATACATGATAGAACGGATCTTTCGAAACATTCTGCATAAAAATAGAATTCAGCGCAATGTGATCACCCTGGTAGGCATGGTAGAGGTCGATCCCAATGACCCGGCATACCAGAACCCTACCAAAAGAATCGGAGCTACCTATGGACTGGAACAGATACAAAAACTGGAACAGGAAAAAGGATGGATCTTCAAGGAGAGCAAAAAAAGCGGGAATGGCTGGAGAAGGGTGGTACCCTCTCCCGTTCCAAAAAAAATTCTAAACCTTGAATTGATCAACGACCTTGCCAGGAAGGGAAATATCGTCATTACCTGCGGCGGTGGCGGAATTCCTGTTTTTTATGACGAAGAAGGTATCCTTCGCACTTCCGATGCCGTCATAGACAAGGACCTTGCTTCCTCCGTGCTTGCATCTGGTGTAGGAGCCGATGAGTTTTATATCCTGACTGATGTTTCCTTCATCTACCGTGATTTTGGTTTGCCTACCCAGGAAAAACTTGAATTTCTGGATTTACAGGATACAAAAAAATACCTGGAGTTGGGTACCTTTGCAGAGGGGAGCATGGCCCCTAAAATTGTTGCAGCCATGAAGTTTGTTGAAAATGGAGGAATCAAAAGTATCATCACAGAAGCTTCCCGACTGGAAGACAAATCCTACGGATCAAAAATTACGTTGCATTACGAATCATTACTGTCCCGTTAAAATCTAAAGAAGTTCTTTGAAATATTTGAAATTTAGTTAGTTATAGGCTCATTTCGATTAAACGGATTTCAATTTGCATATTCGTTATTCTTAAAGAGAATAGCAAATGCATAAGGATAAATACGTTTTCGCTCAATTAACATCCTTCCTATATAGG
>CAINVV010000109.1 GCA_903854235.1 uncultured Bacteroidia bacterium
GTCGAAGGTAAATTTGTACCTATTGTCGACAAAAGAAGCATCAAAACCGGCATCTACTTTCTTGCTGGTCTCCCATTTCAACTGGTCATTACCCATCTGAGCGAAGGCAATACCATTGTAGTCGGCATATTTTGCATTGGCATAAAGACCCAGATAAGGATAGTTGCCAATGTTTACGTTACCAACTTCTGCATAGGAAGAGCGAAGTTTCAGGTCGGAGATAAATTTCAGATCTTTCATGAACGACTCCTTGGAGATGGTCCAGCCGATGGATGCTCCGGGGAAATAACCGAAACGATTGGCTTTAGGTAAGGAAGAGATTCCATCCCTACGAACAGAGGCTTGAAAGAAATACTTCCCTTCATAATTGTAATTGACACGGGCGGCCAATGAATTAAAGCCATTCTGAGTCATAGATCCGCCTGAACTTTGGGTTCCGTAGGATCCGCTGATAAGGTTCTTGTTGAAAAATGAATCAGACATGTTGGTACCACTTCCGTAGAAGTAATTGTAAGTCTGCTGTTGGAATTCGTTGACGAGGTTCACATTGATGTTGTGGACATCGGCAATTGTCTTGGTATAGGTTAATACATTTTGCCAGTTCCAACGCAAATAGGTGGTATAGTCGTTGTTGATGTAACCATTTGATCCGCGACCATCCCCATGAAGCGGGTTCCAATACTGGAATCCCATGGTACCTTTTGAATCAATACCAAACTGGGTTTTGAAGGTAAAATCCTTGGCAATGGTGAGCATGGCATAAGTACTGGCAGTCACACCCATAATTTTGGAAGACTGAACGTTCTTGTCCAGTGTGTACCGAATGTTTGGGATGTTATCATCGATTCCCTGCAAGTTTTGACCCCTTCCTACGATGGCAGGATTGATGGCATCGATGTTGTAGCCAGTAGAGTTCGTTGGATCAAATACCAGCGTATTTGGCAATTGTCTGATAGCAGAGAAAACATTCCCTGAAAGAGAGTTGGCTCCTGTATTCATACCGAAGTACTCGGATCTGGTTACGGCGGAGTTCAATCCAATGGTCAACCATTTGTAGGCTTTGTGGTCTACATTGGCACGCATGGTATAGCGGTTCATTTTGTTGGGACGTGAAACCCCTTCCTGAGTAGTATAGCCGGCGGAGAAATAATATTTGGTAGCGTCACTTGCACCGGAGATGGAAAGGTTATGGTCCTGCTGAAAAGCACTTTGACGAAGTACTGCCTTCTGCCAGTCTGTATTTACATCGGTACCGACGGCCAGAATGGATTGTGCGTGATTGGTTCTCTTTTCGTTGGCGATGGTCACGAAATCCGTTGAATTCAACAATTTGAAAAGATCAACAGGTGAAGCAACACCAAAATAATCACTGTAGGTAACACTGGCTTTGCCTTTTGTTCCCTTTTTTGTTGAGATCAGGATGACCCCGTTGGCAGCCCTGGATCCATAAATGGCAGTAGCAGAACCGTCCTTCAAGATTTCTACGGATTCGATGTCCGCTGGATTGATGTCACCCATGGCGTTGACGGAGGCATCACCGCCCACGTCACCAGTAATAATTGGCATTCCATCCACAACAACCAGTGGATAGGTACCCTGTGACAGGGAACCGATACCCCTGATCCGGATACGTGGGGCTTCCCCAAGTACACCGGTAGCAGCAGTGATCTGTACCCCGGCAGAACGACCTGCCAGCTGTGACTCAAAACTTGGAGTGGCAAGGTTGGCCATTGCATCTCCCTTCACCTGCGAAATAGAGCCCGTTACTTCCCGCTTCTTTTGAACGCCATAACCGACGACAACAACCTCCTCAACAGAAACATCCTTCGGTTTGAGCTGTACATTGTATACTGTCTGGTTTCCTAAAACGATCGTCTGAATCTCCATTCCAACAAAGGTAACTTCAATACTCTTGGCATTGGAAGGGACTTTTAATCTGAACTGTCCATCCATATCTGCGATGGTACCTACGGTGGTTCCTTTTACCACAATTGAAGCTCCCGGAATTCCTCCCCCATCCTCAGAAGAGGTTACTTTCCCTGTAATCTCCCTGGTCTGCGAAAAGCCCAGTTGAAGCCCAACCAAACAAAGGAAAGCAAGCAACAGTGAAACTTTTTTCATTGATTTTTTTTTTAGATTAAACAATGTTTATGAAAGCACCCGAATCATTCAAACCATTTGAATGAATTGATGCAGTGTTAATTTTTGCGTATGAATGCAAATATATGTAAATAATTGTAAATATTTCACTAGTCAAATTATTAAATAATTATTACTAAAATTCAAAATAAAATAGTTAAGATATTGTTTATCAAAAAATTAATAAATTACAATCATTGCATTTTTTAAATGTTGATTCATTTGTGATACAAATAAATTCCCCGTCGATTGCAGTCCTTTTGACGTCGCCGGAGTTTTGGAAATGTGGCGAATCAGAAAATTCCTCAAAATAGGAAGATGCTGGCCTGGAAAAGATCCAAAAGTTAACTCCAACAAAAGAGCACAATTCCCCTCCCGTAAGATCCTGAACAAGAAAAATCGTTAGAAAGCAAAGCGCCCCCTCCGTCTGCGAACGGAAGAGGCGCTTCGATTGAAATGTTTGGACCAAATCTACTAAAAAGCTACTTGCCTCATTTAGCAAATGTCTCCGCAAAGGCGCCCAACTTCTTCAAATCCTTTGGCAAATTAACATCCAGGTTGTTTGTTTTGGCAAACTCTTTTATTTGAGCTTCGTGCTCGCCGAAGAGTTTTGAGAACTGCTTGATATTTGAGAACCGGTGCAGCTCATTTCCGATGCGAACCTGCAGGATGTTGATGTTGGTCACTTTTACATTATCGGGAACTTCCAGATGTCTAACCTGGTTGCCCCCTTTCACCACGGAAACGGGCATGGAGGCATTGGTTTGGGAAGTCATGCCATAGGCCAAGGGAGTCCCTGCAGACATGTAACGGCTTTTGTATTGAAGGAAAATGGAGACGTTTCCCTTGGTGATCAGCTCACAAAAAACTTTGCTCACCAGCACGAACTTCCTGTTTTGAATGAAGATGGTATCTATCTCTTCGGGTTTATTCAAGGAACGGTACTCACCGCTTTGGTCAATGAGCATCTCCTCATCCACTGAATTGTAATTCAGAAAGGCATCCGTCTTTGTCCCTGATTTCATTAAAATAGTGCTGTTCTGAAAATTAGGGAAGATCAGTTGCGGGAAGGGGTTATTTGCATCTGTCTGGGCAAAGACGCCCACAGAGATCAGTAAAAGGAGCGAAATAAAAGAACCTACCCGGAAAATTTCACTTTTGAATGTCGGATTCATGGCAACTGTTTTAGAGATGAA
>CAINVV010000110.1 GCA_903854235.1 uncultured Bacteroidia bacterium
ATCGAAGGGATGTTTCACCCCCTTGATCTCCTGGTAGTCTTCGTGACCTTTCCCGGCTACCAGAATGACATCCCCGGGATGGGCCATCATGCAAGCCGTACGGATGGCCTCCTTCCGGTTGGTAATGGCCAGGACTTTATTTCGCATTTCCGCGGAAACTCCCGCCATCATATCAGCAATGATCTGATCAGGTTCTTCCGAACGGGGATTGTCGGAAGTCAGGATGACCCTGTCACTGGCCAGAGCGGCTTCTGCGGCCATTTCCGGACGTTTGGTCTTATCCCTGTCGCCACCGGCACCGACCACGCAAAAGACCAGTTGATCGGCCGTTCTGGTCTCGTTGATGGTGGAGAGCACATTTTTAAGTGCATCGGGGGTGTGGGCATAGTCGACGACAACGAAATAGCCAACGGGCGAACGAAATATTTCAAACCTGCCATCGACGGGTTTCAGGATACTCATCACCCGGAGCACTTCCTCTCCTTCGGCACCCAAAAGGAGTGCGGTGGCATAGACCGCCACCAGGTTGTAGGCATTGAAGTTTCCGGCAAAGTGGTTCCAAAATTCCTTGCCATTGATGCTGAGCAACATTCCGTCGAAGTGACTCTCAATCACCTTCACCCTGAAATCGGCCATCGACCTGGCAGAATAGGTGTATTTATGTGCCTGGCAATTTTGAAGCATCACCGGACCGTTTTTGTCATCGACATTGGTCAGGGCAAATGCTTTCGGGGTGAGTTGGTCGAAGAAGCGCTTTTTTGCATTGCGGTATTCCAGGAAGGTCTTGTGGTAATCGAGATGGTCGTGGGTGAGGTTGCTGAAGATCGCCCCATCGAAGTCAATTCCCGCAATTCTTTGCTGGTCAATGGCGTGCGAGCTGACCTCCATGAAACAGTAGGTGCATCCGGCGGCGACCATCTCGGCCATTAAAGACTGGATCTGAAGGGCATCCGGAGTCGTGTGTGTGGCGGTCGAGCGCTTTTCACCGATGTAGTTGCATACGGTCGAAAAGAGCCCACAGGTATGGCCCATCCCCGTAAACAAACGGTACAGCAGGGTGGCTGTGGTCGTTTTGCCGTTGGTGCCGGTCACGCCCACCACCTTCATCTTACCAGAAGGATGATCGTAAAAATTAGCTGCAACCTTACCCAGGTCTGCGGCCGTATCCGAAGAGAGAATCCAGGTTACTGAGGAGTCTGGATTTTCAGGCAGGACGGAACAGAGGATGGCGGATGCTCCCCGTTCGATGGCGATGGGAATGTACTGATGTCCGTCTGCGTGGGTTCCGGAGGTTGCCACAAAGAGAAATCCCTTCTCCACTTTGCGCGAATCGAAGGCAATGCCCGTTATTTCGGCATCCCGGTTTCCCGTCACCGTCAGACCTGCCATCCCTGATAATATAGCTTGCAATTTCTTCATTTTATCCCAGTGTTATCAGAATATTTTGTCCGCGTCTCATGGGGTCACCTGCCCGCAAAGACTGTGATTTTACTTTACCAAATCCCTTTAGGGAGACTCTCAGTCCCGATTTTTCCAGCAGATAAACCGCATCTGTGACTCCCATCCCTTTCACGTTGGGGATCATTCCTGGCTTCAACTCCCTGTTGGTCAGTGCAACCCCATCCTCTTCCCTGTTGGCCTCCACCCACTCCGACTTGAAGAAGTTCCAGCCATTCAGAATGCCCAGGTCACCCAGTACTTTTGCAATGTCTTTTTTCCGTCCTGCAGCCAGCCCCGGATAATCTGCATCGGGCCTCTTGCCCGGATATTTAAAATCGTCGGAAAGTCCCAGTTCATAGGCATAGACATAATCCGCTATCTGCTTGAAAACCGGTCCTGCTACGGAGGCTCCGTAATAATCACCCAATGGATTATTGATCACCACAATGCAGGAATATTTGGGTGCATCGGCAGGAAAATAACCGGCGAACGATGCCTGGTATACCTTTCGGCCGTTTCTGCTGTAGCCTTCGTTCCGGTTGGCAACTTGTGCGGTACCCGTCTTTCCGGCAATTTTATAGTTGGAGGCCTGTAATCCCTTGCCGGTACCGCGTTCGATCACCCCCTCCAAAATGGCGTGGGCCTGCCGCAACGTGCTGTTGGAGCAGATGGAACGCTTCAGGACCTTGGTTCCGAAAGTCTCCCTGGTGCCTCCTTCATCCGTGACTGCCACAACCAGCCGCGGCTTCATCATGCAACCATCGTTAGCAACGGCATTGTAGAAGGTAAGCAGCTGAATGGGCGTGAGCCGCATTTCGTAACCATAGGAGACCTGCGTGAGGCTCACTCCCGACCAGGTTTTCTCCCCTGGATGGTTGATATAGGGTACTCCTTCTCCGCTGATTCCCACTTTAATCGGCGTATCCAGACCGAACTGATGGATGCGTTTGAAAAAGTCCTTCTCCTCCCCTGCATAGCTTTGGGTAATCAGTTTGGCGACTCCGATGTTGGAAGAGACTTCGAAAACACGTTTGGCAGTAATCTTTCCAAATCCCCCCTTTTTTTCGTGGTCGGAGTCGGTAACCTTCCACTTTTTGTTGACCCAGACCCCGTTGCCGGTATCCACTACCGTGGAGGTATCAATTTTATCATCTTCGAAAGCGGCCATCAGGGAGGCTAGTTTGAAAGTAGAACCAGGGTCGGTGCAACCTGCTGCACCCAAGGCATAATTCTGGTAACCCTGAATCAGCTCACCGCCACTGTTTCTGCCATAATTGGAGATGGCCTTGATATCCCCTGTTTTTACTTCCATCAGGATAGCAGTGCCATATTTGGCCCTTGTCTTTTCGAGCATTCTTCGCAGGGAGTAGGATACCTGATCCTGCAGTTTTACATCCAGGGTGGTCACCAGATCGCGGCCATCGACAGGTTCTACCAGATGCACATCCATGGTACGGCCAGATACATTCTCCTTTTCTGCAATACCTGCTTCCCCTTTCAAATCTCCTTCGAAAGACTCTTCCAGACCAAAGGCCCCAACCTGTGCCGGCATCCCCTCCGAGACACCCTCCTTCATCTTGCCCAACGTCCTGCTTTCGAGATTTCCGAGGGGATAGATTCGTTCGTAATCCTGCTCTGTGATCAATCCACCCTTGAACTGACCATTCCGGAAGATGGGGAATTTTCGGACTCTCTGCAGCTCCTCGTAATCAATCTTGTGGGAGGAGATCAGGAAATAGTGGTCACCCTTCCGGAAGGCTTCCAGCAATGCGTGGCGGTAGGCACCGGCAGATTTATCGCGGTAAAATCTGGAGAGCATCAGGGCGAGGGAGTCGACATCGTTGGCAAAATATTTCTTCAACGGTGGGACCGTCAGGTCCATCCGGAGGCTGTAGTGCGGAATGGAGGCAGCCAGCGGACTTCCGTCTGCGGAGCAGATCGTCCCGCGCCTGGCCTGTACCGGGAGTTCGACGGCTTCAAAAATCTTGCTTTTCTCGCTCCATTTGGGGGAAAACTGAATCTTGACCAACAGCAAAAGGATCCACAACGTAGCCAGGATGATCAAAATATAGATCACCCTAAACCGTTCCAGTATGCCTTTCTTAATCTCCATCTTTACTCTTTGTCTACATATAATCTTCTCGGCGGGACCCTTGAAGGCTCCAGTCCGAGGTTGCTGTTTTTGATCCTGTCCAGAATTTCGGAAGGTCTTGTCAGTCGGATCACCTCCGAGGCGACCGAAATGGAATGAGCCCTCAGCTCCTTCACCTCCCGTTCCATCGTATCCACTTCACGCAGCACCTTGGCCGTCTTGAACCGAACCGTGATGTTTGCCACCAACATCAAAAAGATGATGAATAGCAAGAGTTTGTTCCGGACGAACAGTTCACTCTCGAAAATCTTTCCATTCAGCTGTTCGCCAAGCGTAGGTCTTTGTTTTTTATTCTCCGCCATTTGCATTCCTTTCGGCGATTCTAAGTTTTGCACTCCGGGCTCTTGGATTCCGGAAGGTCTCCTCCTCATCGGGAACAATCACCTTTCTGGTGATCACTTCGAGTGGGAGGTGATAATGACCGAAAAAATCCTGTTCCGTCTTTCCATCGATTCGACCGGAACGCATAAAATTTTTCACCATCCTGTCTTCCAGCGAGTGGTAAGAGATGACGACCAGTCTGCCTCCCGGATTCAGCAACTCAATGGTGCTTTCCAGGAAGGCTTTGAGGGCATCCATCTCGTTGTTCACCTCAATGCGCAGCGCCTGAAAGACCTGAGCCAGGTATTTTTTTTCAATTTTTGCCGGAACGCAACGAGAGATGGCATCCAGAAACTGGGTGACCGTTACGATTTTCTGGGTGCCCCTGGCCTGTTCAATGGTCTGTGCCAGGTTGCGCCAGTTTTGTATTTCGCCGTATTCACGGAACATCACGCCCAGTTTTACCGCGTCGTATTCGTTGATGACCGTGATCGCATCTTTCGCCGCCGACTGGTTCATCCGCATATCGAGCTGACCATCGAAGCGGAAGGAGAATCCCCTGTCAGGCTGGTCAAAATCGTGGGAGGAGACACCGAGGTCGGCCAGGATGCCATCGACTTTCGAGATACCGTGGTAACGGAGAAAATTTTTCAGGAATTTGAAGTTGTGGTTGACAAAAATCAGTCGTTCGTCGTCAACCAGATTTTGCAGGGCATCCTCATCCTGGTCGAAGGCGACCAGCTTTCCCCCCTGAAGCCGCTGAAGAATCCGGAGCGAGTGTCCCCCTCCGCCGTAAGTCACATCCACGTAGATGCCGTCAGGTTGCAGGTTAAGTCCGTTGATGCTCTCTTCCAGCAAGACCGGTATGTGATACTCACTCATGCGACGAATGTTAGTTTGTTAAAAATTACCCATCGGTCCCCCAAGCAGTTCCCTGAACAACCTGGTATATTCTTCATCGCTAAGACTGGAAGCCTCGTGCCGGGAAGGTTCCCATAATTTCATTAATGTACCCTGTCCGGTGAATATGGCCTCCTTGACGATTCCCGCATACTGAAGCATCCGGTCCGGAATATTCAGCCTGCCGTTTTCTGCCATGGTCAGTGTAACTATCTCTTCGAAATAGCGCGATAAAAATTTACTGTGGACAGGATTGTTGATGTTGAGCTTGGCCCTCATCTCCTCCACCACCGTTTGCCAGGTAGCGTAGGGATAGATGTTCAGACAGGCGTCATAAGCATCTTTTACAACGACCAGAACAGGCTCAGGCGACTCTCCCAACTCCCTCTTAAAAGGAGCAGGAAGAACGATACGCCCTTTCCCGTCAACAGTTGCACTGTATTTGCTTACAAATGATATCATGCCTGCTTAACCTGTTTTGATAGAATGTAAAGGTATATATTATTACATTTCGTGACAATACATTACACTTTATTACACCAAAGTATTTCTCAACAGGTTATTAACAATATTGCTGGAAAATGGTCCGCCGATTGTTGATAACTTGTTAGCATTCAGAGGTGATTTTTTTGAAGATCAGGGAGATAGAATTTCAAGAATGGGGTAACTTCAACCCAATTAACCGGGGCAGACAGCATTTGCCGTAAATAAATATATCTAATTGATTACTAATTATTTAACTACTCCGGTTTTCCTTGAACTGACCTTCCTGTCCCCTCTTCTGCCTGCTGGGGTTGGTTGGTCCGGGCCAGGATTCAGATTTTCCATCCAAATTTTATCCGTTTTATGAAGCCAATTGTACTGAAAGATCTCATCGCCGAAAAAAACCGCCGCCTGGCCGGAAGGATTCCAGGTTTCGTCTATGGATGGCTGAACAGGATCCTGCACATCCGGGAGTTGAACGAAATCATGTTCAAATTTGGCGACAAATCCGGCATCGACTTTGTCATCTCCTCGCTCGACTATTTTGAAGTGAGTTTTGAATTTCTGGGAACCGAAAATCTACCGACCAGTGGCAGGTACATCTTCGCCTCCAACCATCCGCTGGGCGGATTCGACGGATTGATCCTGATCAACGGAGTAACCAGGTTTTTGGGCCCTTCCCTTTTCCTGGTAAGGGATGAACTCACCAAGATACCTCCCCTGAAAGAGTTGTTCATCCCGATCAACAAGCACGGCAGTCAGCGCAATTCCATCAGTCTGATCAACTCAGCCTACGAGTCGGAAAAGCAGGTCCTCATCTTCCCGGCAGGCCTTGCTTCCCGGAAAAAACGGGGCGTCGTTGCGGATCTGGAATGGCACAAGCACTTCATCCAAAAGGCGGTAGAGCACAAACGGGATGTTATTCCGGTCTTCATGAGCGGACACAACTCCTCCTTCTTCTACCGATTTTCCAATTTCAGGAAATTCCTGGGGATAAAGTTTGGCATTGAGCTGTTTCTGCTCCCCGATGAGATGTTCCGGCAACGTGGAAAAAATTTCCGAATCACCTTTGGAAAACCCATCCCGTGGCAGACCTTCGACCATACCAAGACTCCCGGTCAATGGGCGGAAGTGGTGAAAAAAATGGTGTACGGGCTTCCCGGCAGGGGGTAAGGACTGGGGGACTTTGTTGACTAGGGGACTTTGAGACTGGGGGACTATGAGACTATGAGACTAGGGGACTATGAGACTGGGGGACTATGAGACTGGGGGACTATGAGGATTGTTGGACATTAAGTCCGGTTCCTGAGCGAAGCCGAAGGGCCGAGGGGATGAAAATGAGA
>CAINVV010000111.1 GCA_903854235.1 uncultured Bacteroidia bacterium
AAATCTTACCGAAGGCCCGATTTTTAGGCAGATTGTCCGTTTAACCTTGCCAATACTGGGTACGTCATTTGTGCAAATGGCTTACAATCTAACGGATATGCTCTGGCTTGGCAGGGTAGGCAGCAATGCGGTGGCAGCAGTTGGAATTGCCTCCTATTTTACATGGCTAGGGGTTTCCCTCATGCTGATTGGCCGAATTGGAGCTGAGGTAGGCGTTTCTCAATCCCTGGGCGCGAAAGACAAAACACGTGCAGAGCGCTTCGCCGTCAATGCAGTGACCATTGTCATGATCCTTTCAGTCATCTACGGCGCCTTTACCTATCTTTTTGCACCAAACCTGGTGGCCTTTTTCCACGTAAAGAACAGTGGGGTAGAGGAATCTGCCATCTCCTACATCCGGATTATCTCCATTGGTGCACTTTTGTATTATGCGAATCCTACCTTTACCGGTATTATCAATGGAACGGGAAACTCAAAATTGCCTTTCCGGATCAATGCAGTTGGTTTGATTGCCAATGTTGTCTTAAATCCCATGTTGATTTTTGGACTGGGTCCTTTCCCTAAACTCGGATCCAATGGCTCCGCATTGGCAACTGTGATTGCCCAATCCATTGTTATGGTGATGTTTGTCGTCACCATTGGTCGTGGGAAAAGTGCGCTTGGCAAGATTAGGCTGAGGCTTCAGTTGCAGGCTGAATTTGTCAGGAAAATATTTAAACTGGGATCTCCTGTCGCGCTTCACAGCATTCTGTTTGCCTTATTCGCCGTGGCTTTGGCACGCATCATTGCTCCCTGGGGGGCAATACCCATCGCAGTTCAAAGTGTCGGTGCACAGATTGAAGCCTTGAGCTGGATGACAGCAGGAGGTTTCTCTACTGCTTTGGGCGTTTTTACTGGACAAAACTTTGGAGCAGGACGATGGGACCGGATTTTTAGAGGTTATTTTACGACCATCGCCATCAGTGGAGCTATAGGCATTTTGGTGACCATCTGTTTTCTGACCCTGGGCCGGAATATTTACACGCTGTTTCTACGTGAAGAAGAGGCGATTGGTCTGGGAATCCAATAC
Organism: uncultured Bacteroidia bacterium; assembly: GCA_903854235.1. Lineage (GTDB taxonomy): Bacteria > Bacteroidota > Bacteroidia > Bacteroidales > Prolixibacteraceae > CAINVV01. The sequence goes on from CAINVV010000111.1 coordinate 1,070, forward strand.
CTCTCCATTTTGGCGATATCCCAGTTTTTCATGTGTGTCGAAATTACGACAGGTGGGGTATTTAATGGCGTTGGCAGAACCATTCCCCCTTCGGTGGTGGGAATTACCGTAACAGGACTACGAATTCCACTCGCATTGTATTTGTCTCAGCCACATATTTTTGGCGTAACGGGTGTCTGGTGGAGCATTACCCTAACTTCCGTGTTGAAAGGGCTCGTCCTCTTCAGCTGGTTCTATCTATGGATGAGAAGTCATCCGCAATACAAGACCATACCGAGACGAAAGATAGATTTTATCCGCCTTTTGCCTACCAGAATCCGGCAGGAAGTATTCGATGCAAAAACCGAAGGAAACGATGAAGATTGAAATCAGGGAGACTCTTGATGGCTCGCATACCTTGTATCTCGAAGGTATCGATGAACATTACCATTCAACTTTTGGAGCCATTCAGGAATCGGAACATGTATTTATTCAGGCAGGTTTATCCCATTGCCAGAAGGGAGAAGTAACCCTGTTTGAAATAGGATTCGGAACAGGGCTGAACTGTTACCTGACCTTCCTTGCAGCCCAAAGTACGGGTCAGCGAGTCAAATACCATGCCATTGAAAAATATCCATTGCCCAAAGAGGTGTACGAGGAACTTAACTATGACAGTCTGATGAAGAATAGGTCTTCTGAAATATTCTCGGTACTGCACAAAACTCCCTGGAACCAGGAATTGGAGATCAGCAATTTTTTTCACCTGCATAAAATGGAAGGCGATCTGCTCGATATGAATTTTGACCTTTTACCGGATTTTGACCTGATCTATTTTGATGCCTTCTCACCCGAGAAGCAACCCGAACTTTGGGAGATGGTCGTTTTTGAGCGACTATTTGACAAAATGAAAAATAACAGTATTCTTGTGACATATTGTGCCAAGGGAATGGTAAGGCGCAGACTTCAGGCAGTTGGTTTTGAAGTTGAGCGCATTCCAGGTCCACCGGGTAAAAGAGAAATGATAAGAGCCATCAAACGAAGTATTGAAAATTAAAGAGATTGTAAAATGTGTTTTGTTGCGCAGTTAAATAGAGGAATAGTTGTTTTGATCTGTCTGATTGGCCTTTTTTCCTGCGGAAAGAAGAAAGAACTGAAAATTTTTAAAATGTCGGGAGCCGCTCAGGGAACCTATTATGCAATTACCTATTGTGCTGATAACAATGAAAACCTTCAACCCGCAGTTGACTCTCTTTTAAAGCAATTTGACAAATCTGTTTCAGCTTATGTTCCGACATCAATTCTCTCCCGGCTCAACAACAATGACTCCAACACTGTGGCAGATTCGATCTATGAGACGGTATTTAAGAAGTCAATGGAGGTTTCAGCAAGTTCGGATGGGGCATTCGATGTTACCGTAGGGCCTCTGGTGAATGCCTGGGGCTTTGGTTTTGCAAAGAAGGAGACTGTTACACAGGCCAAGGTTGATTCTATGCTTCCTTTGGTAGGATACCACAAGGTTCAACTGATTAAGGGGAAGCTGGTCAAGGCAGACCCGCGGATCCGCATTGATTTTGATGCCATTGCTCAGGGATATTCCTCCGACTGGCTGGCCCGGTTTTTTGAAAAAAAGGGAATCACCAACTATCTGATCGATGTTGGGGGAGAAGTTCTCGGGCGAGGTGCCAAGCCTGATGGTAAAATCTGGAGTGTGGGCATAGAAATGCCGGCAAAAAACGCCGGAGATGGCCGTCAGTTTCAGGCGGTTATTTCCTTGAAAAACAGGGCAATTTCTACCTCCGGAAGCTACCGGAAATATTACGAGGAAAATGGGATCCGATATTCACACACCATTGATCCTGCCAACGGCTATCCGGTCAGACACAATCTCCTTAGCGTATCAGTCGTTGCAGATGACTGCATTACCGCAGATGCCTATGCCACCACCTTTATGGTTTTTGGTCTCGAAAAGTCTAAGATATTCCTTGCTAAAAATCCCGAATTGGAAGCTTATTTTATCAGTGATGACCAGCAGGGCGGATTTGCTATTTTTTATACCAAGGGATTTGAAAAGTTGTTAAATAAAAATTAATAACCCTATAAACAAGTAGTTACAGAGAAATATTTTAATTTTCGACGATGCGTATCTATTGAAAAATAGTTATCTTCGCACCTTTTAGAACATTCATTCAATTTTTTATAGAAAACAATTATGCAAATTAGAAATTTACTCCTCACAATGGTTGCCGGATCAATTATTCTGGCTTCTTGCAACACTCCTTCAAACACAAAAGTTAACCTCAAAACCATGGCTGATTCAGCAGCATATGCCATTGGGGTGGATTTGGGCAACAACATCAAGAAGAATCTTCCTGAGGCTCCGGGTGGTAAGGATCTCAATCCTGAAATTATTCTGAAAGCATTTTCTACCATCATGAAGGGCGATTCAGCCCTGATTCCTTCTGCAAAAGCCGGTGCAATTACACAGGGTTATTTTGTGAAAGCCCAGTCTATGGAAGGTGGCAAAAATAAGGAGGCTGGAAAGAAATTCCTGGCTGACAATGGAAAGCGTTCAGGAGTAACTACTACTGCATCTGGTTTACAATACGAAGTGATCAAGACAGGTACAGGCCCGAAACCGACTGCTGCCAATACGGTCAAAGTTCATTACCATGGAACAACGATCGACGGTAAGGTATTTGACAGCTCCGTTGAACGTGGCGAACCCGTCACATTTGGATTGGGTCAGGTCATCAAGGGATGGACAGAAGCATTGCAACTGATGAACGTTGGTTCAAAATGGAAAATCTATATTCCTTCTGAACTGGGTTATGGCGAACAAGCTGCAGGTCCAAAAATCAAACCAAATTCAGTTCTGGTCTTCGAAGTCGAACTGATCAGCATTGAGCCAACACCTGCTGCAACAGCACCAGCTACCAAGTAATAACAAAAAATTATTGATATAGAGGTATCTGCCTCGAAAATAAAACCCGGATCAGATGAATTTCATCTTCCGGGTTTCGTTTCTTAAAATCCAATAGCATGAGCTTTAAAGTAAAAGGAAGAGTTACGGACATTCTGCCAATGCAAACTGGCAGCAGCACAAGGGGAGAGTGGAAAAAACTGGATTTTGTTCTGGAAGTTCCCGATGATCAGTTCCCCAAGAAAATATGCTTCACCCTTTTCAACGACAAGACAGAGATGATCAGTGAAAGTGATAAAAACCGGGAGGTGGAGGTCAGTTTTAGTCTGGAAGGCCGTGAATACAATGGCAAATGGTACCATAATGTCAATGCCTTCAAAATTGACAGGATGGAAAAACCTGCTGGTGCAGGTAATCATCCTTCCCCGCCACCCTTCAATGAGGACGATTTTATGCCCGTCAAGGAGGGTGAAAACGAGGATTTGCCTTTCTAGGAGTCTTGTCGATAACATAAAAAGAACGCAAGGTAGCACTGCTGCTCCTTGCGCTTTTTTTTATGTCGTAACAGTTGGCCGTAGGACCAATAAGATAACCCGGATCTGTTTCGAAGATTGTATTTCCTATTTGATTGGAATCTGACGCTTGAAATCCTGCTCCAGCGAAATAAATGTTTCGGTGCGTGCAATGCCGTCAATGGCCTGAAGATCGGTATCAATGATCTTCATTAAATGTTTGTTTGTTTTGGTCTGAATCTTGATGAAAATCGCATACTGGCCAGTGGTATGGTGGCATTCAACTACCTCCGGAATGTCTTTCAGTTGTTTCAGTACCTTTCTGTCGAAGCTGGTTTTTTCGAGGTAAATCCCCATGAAAGCAGTGGTGTTATAGCCCATTCTTGAAGGGCTGACGATGAACTCGGAACCGGTGACTACTCCCATTGAGATCAACCGTTGCACCCGTTGGTGGATGGCTGCTCCGGATACTCCGCATTCGCGTGCAACTTCCAAAAACGGAACCCTCGCATTGTTTGTTATCAATTTTAGAATCTTCCGGTCCAGATCGTCTATTTGGACAGCCTGTTCTTTGAAATCTTCTTCTAATTCAAGATTGTTTTTCTTCACGATGCTTTCAATTTGTTATTAAATTGAGTAATTTTTAACAAAATTATAATTTTTCCTTCTTCTGGCAAATTAATTTTCGAATTTAACCGCAATATTTCTATTTTATTGATTTTGTATCAAAAACCTGAAATCGCTGCCTGATGGGTTCTGGAAAATTCTAAGGTCGAATTCGGGAATGATGGCCAAAAGATGGTCTACAATCTCCGCCTGTATAGACTCAAATTTATCGGATTGCTGTTCTTTGCAAAAGACGATGTATTCCAGGGGCAATCCTCGCTCGGTGGATTGCAGATACCTGACAATGAGCGTCATTTCGTTGTGTGTACCGGGGTTCACCCACAAGAATGCCTCCACATAAGCCCTGAACAAAGAGAGATTGGTGGGTTGGGTACCCATTTTTTCTTTCCATTCCGGAAAGTTCGGATTCATCTCCTTTTTCTGTTCCATGAAACTTCTGATGACAGGCAGGCTGGATATCCGATCCACAAATTTTTGATCACAGAACCTGATACCAGCCATGTCGATAAAAACGGAACGCTGGATACGCCTTCCTCCGGATTCCTGCATACCGATCCAGTTGGTCACGGATTCAGACACCAGGGAGTAGGTAGGAAGCGAGGTAATGGTTTTGTCCCAGTTCTGTACCTTTACGGTAGTAAGGGATATATCCACGACGGTTCCGTCGACTGCAAATTTGGGAACTGTGATCCAATCTCCGGGTTTGACCATTTTATTGGCTGCCAGTTGAATACTGGCTACAAAGCCCAAAATCGGATCCTTGAAAACAAACATCAGAACGGCAGCCATGGCTCCCAGTCCAGCGAACAGTCTGCCTGGATCCTGATTCACCAGAATAGATACCAGGATAATGGCCGCAATGGAATAGATAAAAATTTTAATCAACTGTAGGTAGCCCTTGATGGGGCGTTCGATGGCGAAGGGGTAGGTGTTGTAGATATCCTGCGATGCGTCCAGAAAGCGAATCAGACTCAATACGACCGCATAGGTGATGTAAATCTTGGCTATACCCTGAATGATCTCTGGCAGGGAAACCAGATCTTCTGAGCCGAATCCGGCAGATGCATAAATGAATACAGCAGGTATCAGGTGGGCAACTGCGTGAAAAACCTTGTGCTCGAAGAGTACATCATCCCACAGTGTTTCCGTGTGGATGGTGAATCGCTCAACGATTTTGATGAGCAACTTCCGCAAGGGAAAGAAAAGTATCAGGGAGATGAGTGAAAGAATCAAAAAGGTTCCCAGTGCCGCCAGGTAAATGGCAATTCTGGGATGCATCTGCGCATTCAGAAATAACTCCCTCAAATAATCATATACAACTTGCATGGTCTGTTTCTTTAAAAGATGTTCAGAAAAAACTAATTTTGAATTTTCGCAAAATTAGCGAAAGAAGCCGGATTTCACTGCTCTTCGACAATTTTATCTTACCGGAGCAAGTGCAAAATGCAGGTCATTGGTCTGCAAAATGTTGAAAATTAAGGTGGATAATTTTTTAGAGTATTCAAACTGAATAAAAATGTATTAATTCTAACATCAACATACAAACAGTTCCGGAAGGTGGAAACTCCTTTTAAGGGACACTCATATTTCGCCCATGAAAACACGGTTTTTCTTTCTGTTATTGCTTTTGATTCCGGTATCCCTTTTGGCACAGGATAAGTTTGAAGATTATTTTGCAGCTGGCGTTTTGCGCTTTGATTATTTTCTATCCGGGACAAGTTCTACGCAAAGGGTCATTGAAGTGCAGCAAAAATGGGAACCCTTGTGGGGTGGAGTGACCCACTTGCAATCAGATAAGAAGGAGCTTGGAAATTATCAGTTTATCGTAAAGGATCCGGCCACGCAAAAAGTGATTTACAGACAAGGATTTTCACCGCTTTTTCAGGAATGGCAATCGACTGCGGAGGCAAAGAAAATGGAACGGGCTTTCTATCAGGTAATCAGGTTTCCATTTCCCAAAAAAACCGTCGAAGTTGAAATTGAATGCCGAAACAGGGAGGGACAATTCCAAAGCCTGTACAAGACCCAAATTAATCCAACCAACTATTTTGTGTCGCAGGAGTCGCCCCAAAGCAGCGAAGTGGTTATGCTGAAGAAATCGGGTGATCCTTCCAGAAAAGTAGACATTGCCATCCTTGCAGAGGGATACCGGCAAGAAGAGTTGGGAAAATTCGTTAAGGATGCATCTCGGCTGACAGATTCACTTATGAACAAGGAACCTTATTACTCTCACAGGAATGATTTCAATATTTATGCCGTAAAAACACCTTCCAAAGAGTCAGGAACAGATATTCCGGGAAGGCATATTTATGTCAATACGCTTTACAATAGTTCGTTTTATACCTTCGATGTGGCCCGTTATCTGACAATCACAGATCTGAAATCAGTTTACGATCAGGCAGGGGCTATTCCGTATGATATCCTCATCGTGTTGGTCAATTCGACGGAATACGGGGGTGGAGGCTTTTACAACGATGTGTGTGTTTGTACCGCCGATCATTTTTTGTCTCCCAAAGTATTTGCCCATGAATTCGGCCACGAATTTGCAGGGTTGGGAGATGAGTATTATACCTCCGAAGTAGCCTACGAGGATTACTACAACATTAAAATTGAGCCATGGGAACCCAACCTGACCTCCCTGGTGGATCTAAAATCCAAATGGGCAGGCCTGATAGATTCGAAAACACCGATTCCAACTCCGAGAACTCCGGAGTATGATGGAAAAATTGGAGCATTCGAAGGGGGTGGATATACTGCCAAAGGAATTTACAGCCCGATGCAGGATTGCCTGATGAAATCAAACAAACCGAACAGTTTTTGTCCGGTTTGTCAAAAGGCCATTCTGAAGGCCATTGAGAAATGTACAGAGTAGCTTAAGGAAGTGGATTTAGTAAGGAGCGACTATTCGATCTCTTTCCTGGTTTCTGACTTCTGCTCCATTTTGTAGGATAGCAAGAGGCCTGCACCACCAAAAAGACAGATCATGGCAGGATAAGCGGCACCTTCTTCCAATCCGTAACTAACCAACATCGCGGCGGTAAAAATACCCAGGCCAATTCCGATGAGTAACAAACCCCACTTCAGGATTCCTCCTTTGGAGGTTCTTTTGATGGATTCAAATAGTTTTGGGTCAGCACCCTTTTCAATCAGAGACAATCTTTCGCGGTTACGGGCCGTAACGATCACGTAAACAATCCCGAAGATCATGGCGAAAACCGCCAGTGGAACAACAATTGCAACAGCCATGGTATAAAGTATTAATGGTTTAACATTTGCCGATTTGACGCAACAACATCAATCAGGTTACAACCATAGGAAAAATAATTTTCGATTTTGGAATGAATTCACGTCAGAGACCGTCTTGATAGGTTTAATTATAATGAAAATTTCCTTCTGATGCTCATTGTCCAAAATCGAGAATCGAAAATTAATTTATAGTTTCAGCTATTATTTGTTGAAATTTTGTAACCGACACGAGTAGTCTTGTGTCTAATGCAGTAATGGAAGCAAAAACGGACGCATATTATATTGCTGAAGTGCTTGGAGGAAATCCCGAGGCATTTTCGCCCATTGTGGAAAAGTACCGGCAACTGGCTTTTTCCCTTTCCATGAAGATTACCAGGAACAGGGAAGATGCAGAGGAAGCCGCCCAGGATGCCTTCGTCAAGGCCTATCGGTCTTTGGAGAGTTTCAAGGGGGGTGCAGCATTTAAAACCTGGTTTTTCAGGATCGTCTACACCACTGCCATCTCAAAAGTGAGAAGTGCAAACAAAAATATGGTTAGTCTGAATGAGTATAAACTCTCTGACAGCGATCTTCTTGATACAGAAAATGCAATTGGTCAGATGGATGCTGAGGAGCGCAGTCTGCAACTTCATAAGGCGATGGAAATGCTGGCACCCGATGAAAGCGCCATCCTGAATCTCTATTATTTTGATGATCTTCCGGTTGAAGAGATTGCCACCATCATGGATTTGACTGCTTCAAATGTGAAGGTAAAGTTATTCAGAACCAGAAAGAAGCTCTACGAACAGTTGCATGGATTACTGAAGTCAGCAAATGTGTTGGTTTATTGAAATAACATACGAGAGAAATTTTGTGCAATTTTGGAGTTGACTTGGAGAATCGGGATACAGATAAATTTTTGGAATTTAGATCCGGGCTCCGGATCACGGCGCAAACAAGATTAGAATAATAAAAATACAACAGTCCCCTGAAGGGTAAAAAAGATAAGCGATGAAAACACAGGATAACCTCCGCACATTTCTGAAAGAGCTTCCAATAGAAGCCCCATCAGAAAATTTTACCAGGTTGGTGATGGAACGGGTCAGACGGGAAGCAATCAAATCGCCTGTTGCCTACACTCCTTTGATAAGCAATAAAATGTGGTGGAAGATCATTTCAGGGGCAATCGTACTAGCTCTGAGTATGTTGCTGTTTGTTGAATTCTTTCCGGTCAAAGAGAGTCCGGTTACAGTCTTCTCACTTCCAAGCATTGATGTTTCCTTTCTGCTGAAACCCTTCGAAGCGCTGACGAAGTTTCTTGGTAATTTGTCTTTTACCTATTTGACAGTGGCAGTATCAGTTTGTCTGCTTTTGGCTGTAGATCAGTTATATGGCCGTTTTGAGAAGGTACAGTAACTGAATTTTCAGACTTTTCACTTCCATATTGCAAGCAAATTCTTCTTATTTGGGATAAAATTCTTGAAGTTTTTGAAAAAAAATAATCGAAGTATTGGCGGAGCATCCAATTTGGTTTCTATTTTTGCAAATAAAACCAGACGATGCTCGATATCCTTTACAACCGAAGAACTACGCGTAAATTCAGCGGAAATAAAATTGATGAGAAGACCATTCATCAACTGTTAATGGCTGCGCTACTTTCTCCCTCCTCAAAAAACAACCAGCCCTGGGAATTTATTGTGGTGGATGATGCCGGATTGTTGAGCCAATTGTCCACTTCGAAACCTCATGGTGCCTGCCTGCTGAAACATGCTCCCCTGGCAATTGTGGTGACTGGAGATAAATCCAGGAGCGATGTATGGATCGAAGACTGTTCCATTGCCAGCATCATGATTCAACTTGCCGCCGAAGGCTTGGGACTGGGATCCTGTTGGGTTCAGATCCACAGAAGGTATTACAACGATGAAACGACAGCCGATGAGTTTATCCGTGAATTACTTGACATTCCGAATCATCTCGAAGTATTGTCGATCGTAGGAATAGGACATAAATCTGCAGATCGCCCCATTTTGACTGAAAAGGTGACGGATTGGGGAAAAGTAAAACGTAACAACTACCACACCCTCAATAACCCGGAGTAACCTTTCTGATTCCCTGTTTTTCAGACTCCTATTCCAATAAGTTATAAATATCAGTCCTTCACGTGTTCAACCAGATAGGATTCATCGTGTTGTGTGATATCCAGTCCAAGACGTTCTGACTTTGGCGAAACCCTGAGTGGAATAATCTTGTTTGTCAGCACATAGAGTAGATAAGAACCTCCAAATGTATATACACCAACGATTACCAGTGTCAGCAGGTGGAAAAGGAAGGTTTTGTATTCACCGTAGAACAATCCAACACCCTGTGCGAAGACAGCTGTTAGCAGCATTCCGATGATACCACCCATTCCGTGAGCCGGAAAGACATCCAGGGTATCATCCAATGAAGTTTTAGACCGGTAGGAAATTGCGATGTTGCAGACAAAAGAGGCAAATAGTCCGATGAAGATGGCAGCTCCAATGTTGACAAATCCCGCAGCTGGAGTGATTGCCACCAATCCAACCACCAATCCGATGGCAGCGCCCATGGCGGAAGGTTTGCGGCCCATGGCCACATCAAAAAGAATAAATCCGATCATGGCCGCTGCAGAGGCGATGTTGGTATTCATCAGCGCAACAGTCGCAACGGAATTGGCCGCCAGAGCTGATCCGGCATTGAATCCAAACCAGCCAAACCAGAGCATGCTTGCGCCAAGCAATACAAAGGGAATATTGGCCGGATGAAACTGTTGCTGGTAATCCCTTCTTGGTCCAAGAAACATGGCGCCAGCCAGGGCGGCAAAACCTGCAGACATGTGTACGACGGTTCCGCCGGCAAAGTCCAGGACGCCCCAATTGTGCAGAAAACCGTTGGGATGCCAGGTCCAATGCGCCAGAGGTGCATAGATAAAGATGGAAAAGAGTGATATAAAAAGGATGTAAGAACTGAATCTTACCCTACCGGCAAAGGAGCCAGTGATGAGTGCTGGGGTAATGATGGCAAATTTCATCTGGAAGATGGCAAATAATGCTAAAGGAATGGTGGGGGCCAATGCTGCATTGATATTGCCTCCAACACCCCTGAACATAAAATAGGTGAATGGATTTCCAACAAGTCCAAATTTTTCGGGTCCGATCGAGTCGCCAAAAGCCAGGCTGAAACCAAAAAGCACCCAGATAACACTGACTACTCCCATGGCAACAAAGCTTTGCAACATGGTGGAGATGATGTTTTTGGGTTGGATCATTCCTCCATAAAAAAAGGCGAGACCTGGTGTCATAAACAGCACCAGGGCGGTGGAGGTTAACATCCAGGCCACATCACCCGGAACCGTTTTTGGATCCAGTTCAAAGGGATTTTTTCCTGCAATGACCACACCGAAAAGGGATAGGATCAGGAGAAGTACCATCGATATTTGCCAAGATTTTTTCATCTTTATTTCAATTTGGATTTATATTCCATCATTTTTTTCTCAAGGAATTGTCCGATACCGATTGTCTTTTTTCCAGAATATGGAACAATTCAAATTCATTTGTCTATAATATCAGCATTTTTTAGTACAAAGAAACGAAAATAACCTATATTTGTATGTAACGGTCGATGTTTCACTGATCTCGAGTCTTGGTCCTATCTATCAGTTGAGAATGCCGTTATTCCATTTTATTCTATTTTAATATGACGCTTCGAAACCAATTGGATGACACCGATCTTCAAATACTGGATATTGTAACCAAAAATGCCAGAATCCCATTCAAGGACGTTGCTGTTGCCTGTGGAATTTCCAGAGCTGCTGTTCACCAGCGTGTTACCAGAATGATGGACATGGAGGTCATCGTTGGTTCAGGATACACCGTTGATCCCAAAAAAATTGACTACAGAACTTGTTCCTACATAGGTCTTTTTTTGGAAAAGGGCAGTATGTATTCTGAAGTAGCTGAACAACTCCGCCAGATCAAAGAAATTGTGGAATGCCACTACATCACCGGTCAATATGCCATTTTCGCCAAAATTTACGCCAGAGACAACGAACATCTTAAATCGGTGCTGAGCGAAAAAATTCAAAACATTCCCGGAATATCAAGTACTGAGACCTTTATTTCACTGGAAGAAACCTTTAAAAGGGAAGTCCCTATATTCTGAAAGGAAATCAAACAGGAATTAATCCAACACGCCTAGCAAAGAACGTTTTTAATATATTGGCGAATAAACTATTATTTTTTAAAATTATCAATAAAAATATAGGGGTATTGATAATTATTTAATATAAAAGTTCAATAATTGTTAAAAATATTGGGGTGTCATGAGGTAATTATATTATAGTTGCACGGTTAATTCCTTCTCTGCTAGTGCATATGTTTTCCCTGGCTTTTAGAAAAGAGCCATTGTTTTGGTGTAATTCCGGATATTTTGGCAAATGACAATGTAATCTCACCAGCTGTCCAGTCTGGAAAGTTTAAAATTTCTCAAAAAACCCAGTGGTGAGCGCATCAGGCGATAATTAATCTTTCACATAAAGTGATTCGTCGCCGCACTCTTTCGTTCGGATTCGCCATGACTCTTCTATCGCCGAGACGAAAATTTTTCCATCTCCGATTTCTCCCGTATAGGCAACCTGAAGCAGGCAGTCAACTGTCTTTCGGAGATTCTGGTCCCTGACCACGATGGTCAATAACCGGCGAGGAATGAAGGAAGTACTTCCGTGAATACCCCTATAAGTTCGTTGTGCCGATTTAAGTTCATTGCCAACGCCTGTGGCTTCCCAAAAGGAAAAGAAATCGATGTCAATGGCGTGGAGGGCCTCTTTAACCTCTTCGAATTTGGAGGTTCTGATGATGGCTTCAATCTTTTTCATGTGGAATAGAGGTTGAAATTTATCCTGAATGATTTTGTCTATGGCTTCCCTAAAAGTAGTAAAAATGCCGGTTTGGAAAGGAGTATTTTTTCAGATTTGGGTACCTTTCCGGCAGGATAAAAAAAACCGGATAACGACAGAAATGACTTTTGTGGGTCTGTTTCTTTGTTATCCGGATCATTGCTCCTAATTTGAAATGAAATGAAAGTGAAATCGAAATTTTACCAAAATGGATTCAGGGCAATTTTTATTTTAAAGTTTTTATTCCAAACTTGACTGCCTGGGCAGCGCTATCCAACGAAATATTTATTCTTACCTTGCATAATGGCCTATTCCGTTGAAGATTGTGAAAAAAAACAAGGTAACAGTTTGGCAGTTATTTTGTCTGCACCCTGTTACCCTGGTTTGTAAACAACATTAGGTTAAGAAATATGTTCTCAGACGGGAACTAAAAGTCCCCAAGAATTTCAATCGTAGTATGCCTTGGATCCGTGTTCGAAAACATCGATACCGCCTTCTCCCAGTTCCCCCTTGGCTTCAACACGCAAACTCCATGGTTGAGGCAATTTCATGATCACCCACATAAGCAGCATGGAGACTGCAAAGGTGACAATTGTAATGGTGAAGCTTCCAATGGCCTGTGCTTTCAAGACGCTGGTACCACCTCCGTAGAACAATCCTGCAACTGGTGCTGAGTCATCTGCACCCGTTGGGCCTGTTGCACCATACATACCACTGGCGAAGAGCCCGAGTGAAAGAGTGCCCCAGATGCCGTTCAATCCGTGGACGGAGAAGGCGCCCACCGGGTCGTCAATGCGAAGGTGTTCCAACCAGTATACACCCACGACAACCACCACACCGGCAACCAATCCGATCACTACCGATCCGAAAGGTGAAACCCAGTAGCAAGGAGCAGTAATGGCAACCAGTCCGCCCAACATTCCGTTCAGGGTAAATCCGACATCGAATTTGCCTTTCGTCATCCCAAAATAGAAGGCGACAGCCATGGCACCAAGAGCTCCTGTACAAGCAGCCAATGTTGTGTTGGCAGCAACGCGTCCGATACCGATATAGTCCATTCCCGAAAGGGTACTACCTGGGTTGAATCCGTACCAGCCAAACCACAGCAGGAAGGCTCCGATAGTTGCCAATGGCAAACTGTGGGGAGCAGGCAAGCCGCCTTTTTCCTTGTTGTCCCTAAGGAAAATACGTCCGAGGCGAGGTCCGAGCACGATGGCACCAGCGAGTGAAACTACACCCCCAATGGTATGAACGACTGTTGATCCGGCGAAATCACGGAAAGGCTGTCCCAGGTCGGGAAGGAAGTTTCCTGCGCTACCCATGGTAGCCAGAAAGCCATCAGGACCCCAGGCCCAGTGGCCAATGATTGGATAAATGAATCCGGTTACACCTATGCTGTAAAGAATGTCTCCGCGGAATCCAGTCCGACCGATCATTGCACCAGAGGTAATGGTAGAGGCCGTGTCAGCAAATGCAAACTGGAAAATCCAGTGTGCCAGAATGGCAACACCTGTTGATTCGTAGGTGAGCGGAACTCCCTGTAGGAAGAACCAGTTGTATCCAATGAATCCGTTACCGTGGCTAAACATAAAGGCGTAACCGATGGCCCAGAAGAAAACCCCGCAAATAGCCGTATCCAGTGCACATTCTACCAGGATGTTCACTGTTTCGCGTTTCCTGGCGAAGCCTGCTTCGAGCATGACGAAACCAGCCTGCATACCAAACACGAGTGCAGCTGCCACCAGTGTCCATATCGTATTGATGGCATTGATAGTCATCGTTTCGTGTGGCGTATAGACTTCGGCAGCATTGGCAGACAATCCCAAAAGTCCGGGAATCATCATCATCGCAGCGATTACCATAGCCACACCAATCATTTTACCTGCAAAAATGGCAAAGAAAAGGTTCCATTTTTCGGATCGAGTCATCTTGACTTTCGGGCCAGATGCACTTTTTCTGTTAAAAAGCCTTCGTAAAATCATAGCTTTGTATTTTAAATTTTAAATTTTTAGTCCTTTACGAATAAGGATTCGTCACCATTTTCCTTGGTCCTGATGCGCCAGGATTCCTCGATGGAGGAGACAAATATCTTGCCGTCTCCAATTTCGCCTGTATAAGCAACCTTCAATAGGCAGTCGACCGTTTTTCTTAGATTTTGATCCCTGACAACGATGGTCAGCAATCGGCGGGGAATGAATGAAGTACTCCCGTGTACGCCTCTGTAGGTCCTTTGTGCTGCTTTCATCTCATTTCCAACACCTGTGGCTTCCCAGAAGGAGAAAAAGTCGATGTCGATGGCATGAAGGGCTTCTTTGACCTCTTCAAACTTGGAGGTTCTGATGATGGCTTCAATTTTCTTCATTGTGCTTTTATTTTAGATTGTATTTTACTGTTTGATTCCCTGATTACTGGTTGGCCAAGGTAATTCCCACCACAATGTTGAACTGTTCGGTGGAAGGATTGAGGATAAGTGCACCTGTGACAGGAATGGAGAAGTGGTCGTTGATTTTGATGGCGGTTCCTGTTTTTAATCCAATGTTACAGAGGTTGAATTTGGCATCTTTGGTATATTGTCCATCGCCTGCACCTGCAAAGAGCGTAACATTACCAGCTGCATAACCTGCTTCGAGATAAGTGTCCTGTGCATTGCCCATATAGGCACCTGAAAGTGAAAGTTTGCCCAGGCCAAGAGTGATCTGTGGTTCAAAATAATGAGAGTTGCCTGTGAAATAGGGGGATGCTGCTCCCGGGAAATAGTAATCAGTCAGACTGAAGGTCAGTGAGGAAGTTTTGCTCAGGGTCACTGCATAGCTGGTGAAAAGATCTGACTCTGTAGCTTCATTGGTAGAGAAACAGTAGTTGCCCCAGCCCCCGATGGAGAAACCGCCGTTCGTATATTTCACTGTCGGCTGCATTGCCGGTCCTGATCCGAGTTTCGTTCCACGCCATACATAGCTGCTGTAAAGATCAACGCCAGTCGTCCATGGATTTTTTTCCTGTGCATTCACGTTCAAAGAAAGAATGAGTGTAAGTGTGAAAGCGAGTAAGACAATTTTCTTTTTCATGGTACTAAGAATTAAGATTAATATTCTGTTTTTAATTTTCGGACATCTTTCGGAAAAACACTGTTTTTTTTGGATGCCCCCCCTTTTTTTATATCTTCTTTCGACAAACATAGATGTTTTTTTTGGATTAGATATAAAAAAATGGGGGGTGTGCCTCAAATTAATAATAAATTAACAAACGAGATATAAATAAACAGGGGGGTGTCTTGAAAAAAATCATGCATTTTTCGAGGTAAGTAGATAAAAAATAGGGGGTAGGCTTGAAAAAATGAAAAAAAGGATGAAATTGCTTTCACCCTTTTGGAAATTTAGAATATTATGGATCTAACAGATCAGTATTCGCTGCCTGACCGCTTCAAAAAGCAATATTCCGGCAGCTACGGAGACATTCAGAGACTGAATGGTGCCCAATTGGGGGATTTTTGCCCATTCATCTGCTAACTTCAGGATATTAGGGTCAATCCCTGTCTCTTCAGAGCCCATCACAATGACCAATGGAGCAGTCATCTCACAACTGAAATAGTTCAAATCCCCCTTTTCGGAGGCAGCCACCACTTTCAGACCCGAATTTTTCAGGAAGCGAACGGCATTGATCAGGTTCTTCTCCCTACAAATGGGTATTTTGAGGAGTGCACCGGAGGATGTTTTGATGGCATCCGCATTGATTTGTGCGGCGCCTTTTTCCGGGATCAGGATCGCATCGACTCCAGCTACCTCTGCCGAACGGGTAATGGCTCCAAAATTCCGGACATCAGTTATTCTGTCGAGCACCAGAATCAGGGGATTTTTTCCCTGATCGAAAAGCATCGGAATGATTTCAGTAATCGGCTGATAGGCGATGGGGGAGATGAAAGTAACCACCCCCTGGTGGTTTTTTCGGGTTACCCTGTCAATTCTTTCAACAGGAACCTGTTGAAAGGGAATCTCAAACTGTCTGATCAGTTTCATCAATTCCAGATACAGCTCTCCTTGCAAACCCTTGCGGATCAGAATACGTTCAATCTCTTTTCCGGCATTGATGGCCTCAATGGTGGAGTGTAATCCAAAAACAAAACTTTTATCTTCCATAATATCTTATTATTCCGGTTTTTTAGCATTCCAACCCTCGAGTTCGCTGTTCAGGTTGGCCCATTTTTCCAATTCCAGATCCAACTGTTTTTTGGTCGCTTCATACTTGTTTAGCAGCTCACTGTCAACTTTTTCGGGGTGATCGCTCATGTAAATGTCCGTGATTGTGATCTCGTTTTCCAGCTTTGAGATATACTGTTCCACATCCGATATTTGCTTTTCCAGTTTGGAGATCATCTTGTTGATCTCTTTCCGCTCCTCGAAAGAAACGGAACTAACCTCTTTTACCAGCTCTCTCTTCTCTTTCTTTACCGGCGCATTAACTTCCAGTTCCCTCAATGAATCCATCTCCTTTTTCTGAAGAAACTCATATATACCGCCCAGATGCTGCTTGATCTTCTTGCCTCTAAACTCATATACCACATTGACCAGCCCGTCCAGAAATTCTCTATCGTGCGAAACTAGCAACAAGGTACCGTCAAAATCAAGCAGGGCTTTCTTTAGAATTCCCTTGGAATGGATATCCAGATGGTTGGTAGGCTCATCCAGTACCAGGAAGTTGACTGGTTCCAGCAATAATCTGATCATCGCGAGTCTGGATCTTTCTCCACCAGACAATACTTTGACCTTTTTATCTACATCTTCCCCTGAGAACATAAAGGCTCCCAGTATATCCCTGATTTTGGTTCGTATATCCCCAACGGCAATCTGGTCAATCGTTTCGAGGGCCGTCAGTTCTTCGTCAAGCAGAGAGGCTTGATTCTGTGCAAAATAGCCGATTTTGACGTTGTGTCCCAGCTGTTGTTCTCCTGTGCATTCGAGTTGCTGCATCAGAATCCGGGCCATGGTGGTCTTTCCTTCGCCGTTTTTACCGACAAAAGCAATTTTTTCTCCCCTTTCAAGGGTCAAGTCGACCTCCTTCAAAACCTGCAGATTGCCATAGGATTTGGAAATTTCCACTGCCTTGTAAACCACCGTACCCGACCGCGGTGAGGGGGGGAATCGGATGTTCATGGATCGTGTATCTTCCTCATCCACTTCGATTCTGTCTACTTTATCCAGCTGTTTGATGCGGGATTGTACCTGTACGGACTTGGTGGCCTTGTATCTGAAACGTTCGATGAAGTCTTCCGTGTCCTGAATCATTTTCTGCTGGTTGCGGAAGGAGGCCATCTGTTGTTCACGTCTTTCGACCCTTAATTCAAGGTATTTACTATAGTTTACCTTGTAATCGTATATTTTGCCCAGACTGATTTCGACGGTTCTGTTGGTTACATTATCCAGGAAAGCCCGGTCGTGAGAAACCAGTACGACGGCACCCGTGTACTCTTTCAGAAAGCGTTCCAGCCATTGGATGGATTCAATGTCGAGGTGATTGGTAGGTTCATCGAGCAGGAAAACGTGTGGTTTCTGCAGCAGAATCTTGGCCAGTTCGATCCGCATCCTCCATCCGCCTGAGAACTCTGAAGTAGGCCTGTCAAAATCTTTTCTGTCAAAACCCAATCCAATTAGGGTTTGTTCAATGTTGGCATGAAAATTTCCGCCGCCGAGCAGGTGAAAACGGTCGTTAACTTCGTGAAGCTCTTCCATGATCTGGTGGTACTCTGCTGATTCATAATCTTCCCTAACCGAAAGTTCGTTGCTCAGGAAGTTGATGCGTTTTTCGAGCAAGTGAATTTCTTCGAAAGCTCTGGCGGCTTCTTCAATGACGGTGCTGGAGTCGGTGGTGTCCATGTGCTGGGGTAAATAGCCAATTTTGCAATCTTTTGGTGTAATTACCCTCCCGGAAGTTGGAATCTGTTTGCCAGCGAAAATTTTTAGCAAGGTGGATTTACCAGCACCATTTCTGCCGGCAAGACCAATGCGGTCGCGTGGATTGACAATGAAGCTAACCTGTTTGAAAAGCTCAAAACCACCAAATTCAACATATAATTCTTCAACAGATATCATATACCACTAATTAACGACCACAGATTACACAGTTTGATAGATTGTACAAATTAAAGCAAGATGTTTGAATTGATTAATTCAAGACCCTTCAAACAAAGTTCTATGCCCTCCGTCTCTTATCTTTATTTATGCAGGCGCAAAGGTACTACAAAATAGGGCATCTGAAAAGAATCGCCGGAAGTTAATGCTTCCGGCGATTGCGATTACCCTTCTTTTATGTTAGCTGTCAAGCGGGCATATCCGGCAGTGACCAGCCCGTCCGATAGTTGTGCTTAATCAGTTCTGCCGCGAATCCCTTTGCGCTGATGGGTTCACTGAACTTTTTGTTGAAGGTTGGATTTCCGTCGTTGATCACAAAACCGTCATCTAGACAGAACTTGAAGGTTTCATTGTCGTGGATGTTGGTGAAATTCATGTTGGGTCCATCCCATAAAAGTTCTTTGTTCAGATCCTGTAACCGGACTGCCAGCACGCCCATGACCACCATTTCGTTGAAGGGGCCTGCCTGGGAGAAGGGGGATGCAGTTTCAACCCTTCCTTCTGCAGATTCCTTGCAGGCACGAATCCAATCCTGTTCGTGACTGGTTTCAATCCGTGGAAGTGTCTTTGCGACCGTTGGTACCCTTCCCGAAAGCAACCAGGGATCCTTGCCATAACATCCGCATACGATGCTGTCTTTGGTGCCATGAAAAATAACGCCTCCTCCTCCGTTGTTCATGTCTTTTCCTTCGGGCCAGTTGGAGGGTTTCATGGGGCGCATGCCACCATCCATCCAGGTTACCGTCACTTCGGGAAAATTGATCTTTATTCCCTTGACCTTTGGCCTTGCAGGAAATACCATTTGTACCTCCTCCGAATTTGGAGGTGTATCGGTCATCAACAAGGTGGATGTGCCCTGAACCCTTGTTGGATATCCCAGTTTAAGTCCCATGAAGACCGGATGCAACAAGTGGCAAGCCATGTCTCCAAGCGCGCCGGTGCCAAAATCCCACCAACCCCTAAAGGTCCAGGGAGTGTACATCCGGTGGTATGGACGAAACTTGGCAGGACCAATGAAGAGATCCCAGTTCATCGTATCTGGTGGCCACATCCCTTCCTTTGGACGAGCCAGACCTTGTGGCCACAAAGGGCGATCTGTAAATGCCTCCACTTTTGTGACATCACCGATTTCGCCATTCCACAACCACTCTTGAATGAGACGAACTCCTTCACCCGAAGATCCCTGATTTCCCATGGAAGTCGCTACCTTGTGTTTAACCGCCAGTTTGGTTAGCAAACGGGATTCGTAAACAGAGTGTGTCAAGGGTTTTTGAATGTATACATGCTTTTCAAGCGTCATTGCGTGAGCGCCAATGATGGCATGGTTGTGGTCTGCAGTAGCGACCAATACTGCGTCGATGTCCTTGTGCATTTCGTCGTACATTTTCCGCCAGTCCCAATATTTCTTAGCTTTTGGGAAATGTTCGAAACAACGTGAACTATGGTCCCAGTCTACATCACACAAGGCTACGATGTTCTCCGTTTCCATCTGTTTGAGATTCCCGAAGCCCATTCCACCGATTCCGACTCCGGCAATGTTCAGCTTGTCGCTGGGTGCCTTGTGTCCCAAACCGGCAATTGCATTGGATGGAACCACCGTAATAGCTGCCGCAGCCGCTGCCGTTGTCCCAATGAAACCTCTTCTGGAGAGTTTGTTGGTTGGATTCATTTTTTTTGGATTTAATAGTTATTGATTGATCAGACCTTTCAGAACGATGAACCGGTTTGACCATCAAATTTATGTTTAAAATTCAAAAATTAAAAGGGGGAGTATTAATTTTGACAACGAACAACTAATTTGTAAATTGCAGGTGATTCCCAGAGGGAGAGCCAATTCAAACTATTAACATTATTGCTGGAATCAAACTACTGATGGAAAAGACTTTGCTTAAGAAAATTAAGGCAGGGAGGATCGTTTATGGTACTTGCATCACCTCTACATCCCCTACCTGGCCTGCCATTGCCCTGAGGGCAGGGTTGGATTTCGTGTTTTTGGATACGGAGCATATTCCGTTGGAACGAATGGAGATATCACGTATGTGTCAGGTTTTTAGGGCTATGGGGGTTGCTCCCATTGTCCGGATACCATCGCCGGATCCCTACCGAGCTTGTCAGATGATGGATGCAGGAGCTGAAGGCATTGTTGCACCTTATCTGGAATCCGTTACACAAATCAAAGAACTGGTAGGAGCGCTTAAATACAGGCCCTTGAAAGGGGAGTTGCTCAACCAGGCACTGGATGCTCCTGAAAAGGTTGAGGATTTTCTTGGTCAGTACCTGGCAAAATGGAACGAGGGGAATGTATGCATTGCAAACATCGAGAGTGTCCCCGCGCTCAACCGTCTGGAAGAACTATTGTCTGTACCTGGACTGGATGCTGTTTTCATAGGTCCGCACGATCTTTCCATCAGTCTCGGAATTCCTGAACAATATGATCATCCTGTATTTGAGGAGGCCGTCAAAAAGATTATCCGGATAGCCCGTGGCAATAACCTGGCCATAGGGATTCATTTTTCCGAAACCCCTGAACGACAAATCAGGTGGATGAAAGAGGGAATCAATCTGATCATTCATAGTTCTGATCTTGCGCTGTTTTCCCAAAGGTTACAACAAGACATGAATGTACTACGCAGTTCCGCAGGTGAACAACTCAAACATTCGGATACATCAAATGAGGTTGTTTAGGTGAAATTTTCAGATCCAAGTTCAAACTAATAATTCAACTATAAATCAATTAAATCACTACAAATGAAAAGTAAGTTAACCCTGTTTTTCTTGGTATGCATGCTTCTTTTTGCCGGTAGAAGTGATGCCAAGAAATGGAAATCGCTGTTCAACGGAAAAGATTTGAAAGGTTGGACCGTACACGGAAAAGCAAAATGGAGTGTTGAAAATGGAGAATTAGTGGGTGTTGGCGGGATGGGACACATTTATACGGATGCAATCGTGACTGATTTTGAGGCCAAGGGAATGTTCCGCATCTCTTCAGATCCGGGTTCAAAAAGTAACAGCGGATTCTATTTTCGCTGCAATACTCCTGAAGATAACATTGACGGCTTTCCCCGCGGGTATGAGGCCCAGATCTGCCACAACCAGGATGCCTACACCGGATGGCTTTGGAAACCAGGGAAACCCACCGGGAAGGCGACTGAATTGCTGACCAAGGATGGAGAGTGGTTCGAATACCATATCAAGGCCATAGGCCAGCACATACAGTTCTGGATCAATGGCAAGCTGGTGATGACCTATGATGACAAGGAGTATAAAACCGGTCATTTTGCCATTCAGGGACACAATCCGGGAATGAAGATAGAAGCCAAAGACCTATTTTACAGAGAGGTAAAGAAATAGGAGTATTGCGCTAAAGTGACTGAAATACTTACGCCTTGATCCAATTTAATTGAGGTGTAAGTATTTTAGTCACTTTAGTTCAATTATAGTTTTGGCAATTCCCAGGGTGCACGGTAGTTTGCCTTGATCAGCAGATCCGCTTCCGGATCATTTTTAAAACATTGCTTGTCACCATCCCAGTTAACCTGACGACCAAGCCGGTAGGCAATGTTTCCGAGCGAGGAGATTCTTGCGATGTGAGCACCTGTTTCTATGTCGCAGTTGGGCTTGTTTCTGGTTTTGATACACTCCAGAAAGTTTTTCACGTGCAAATCCAGACCTTTACCGGTACTGGGTTGCGGGGGAACCGGCACAAATCCCTCTTGGGCAGAGGTACTTTTGGTTTCTGGCATCACGACCCACCCGTTCCTGTCGACTACCAGTGTGGCATATTCTCCAATGAAGGCAACGCCATGGCCCCTGCCATAATTTTGGCCATAAATTCCAATGGTATGATCCCAGACAATGTTGAAATCGCCAAAGTCGTAGATGGCCATCATTGTGTCGGGTGTTTGCATGGCATCCGTCGGGAAGGCATATTTGCCACCCGAGGCCATTACTGATTTTGGAACATACTGGTTCATCCCGTAAAGAGCATAATCCAGCAGATGTACTCCCCAATCCGTCATCAGACCACCGGCATAATCCCAATACCATCTGAAGGTGAAATGAAAACGGTTGATGTTGAAGGGTCTTAGTGGGGCAGGTCCCAGCCACATATCATAATTTACACCTGTAGGTGCGGGAGAATCCGCTACTACTGGAATAGAGCCTTTCCATCCAACATAGGACCAGGCACGGGCAGATCGGACCCTGCCAAGTTTTCCACTGTGCACATAGTCAACGGCACTCTTCCAGTGAGGATCACTCCTTTGCCACTGTCCAACCTGAACCACCCTGTTGTATTTGTGCGCAGCCTTTACCATCAGGTTACATTCTTCTATGGTGCGACCGAGCGGTTTCTCACAATAGACATCCTTTCCGCTCTGGCAGGCATAGATCATTGGCAGACAATGCCAGTGGTCAGGAGTACCAATGATAACGGCATCAATGTCCTTCCTGTCAATGACCTTTCGGAAATCTTCATACAAGTCGGGTCGCTTGCCTGTCATTTTTTCGACTTCTGCGGCACGCTCCTGCAAGACATTGCTGTCAACATCGCATAGTGCAGCACATATGACACCAGGTTGCTGAAGAAAAGAAGTAAGGTCATTAAAGCCCATACCCTTGCACCCAATCAGGGCAACAACCACTTTGTCACTGGCAGAAACACACGAACTCAAAGCATTTGACATCACTGCGATTCCTGACGCGGTTAAACCGGCATCCAGGAGAAAATTTCTTCGGCTGGTAGACATGAAGAGTGAAATTTACTATTGGCGAATTTTTGTACTGCAAAGTTTTGAAAAGTCGTTTCAAAACCGGCCAAATTTAGATAAAATGGACGAAGGAATTGAAGACATATGCAATTTTTTCCCAAAAAAAGAGGATTTTTAGGAGGAAAGATTGGATGATATCGATTGTGAGATTTATTTGTTGCGGTATCTGGCAGAAGCTACTTTGTCTAGAGGATTGAACTTTTTCCAAATGAGATCATTAGCCAATTTGCAGGGGTTAGTCAGTGCCCTTTTTGCTGTTTTGGAGCGAATTTTATTCTAAATAGTATGAAATCATTCTAAATAAGGATGTTGTTATTGATGCACAAGGGTTGAATGGACTGGTTTCATCCATATCATTTATTTGTTTGTTATTTTTTTACAAAATGAAGATCAAACGTGTTAAAGTATAATAATTTTATGTTTAATTGAACTAAATAAATATAACATGAAAACACTTTTAATTTTAGGATTCGTTATTTTGCTCAACCTTGGAAGTATGGCTCAGGATAGCCCCAAACCATTGTATTTGTTGTTTGAATTTATGCAAGTGAAAAGTGATCAAACTTCTGAATATTTAAAGGTCGAAGATTTTTGGTCAGGAATTCATAAACAACGGATCTCAGAAAAATCAATTCTGGGCTGGGATCTTTGGTCACTTGCACCTTCTGGAAAAGAACAGGGATCACAATATGTGACTGTTACCCTTTTCCCAAGTCTGGCCAGTATGCTTCAGTCTGTTGAGTCATTGGATGTGATGGCATTGGCAAAAAAAGCCTATCCGAATAAGACGGAAAAAGAGCTGAATGCCATGTTTGATAAAACTATCAAATCCAGGGATATGGCTCACCAGGTCCTATGCAGGGAGATAGATGGCACAAAAGGTGAATTTAAAATGGCAATTGGAACCATGTTTACCATGGATATCATGAAACAACTGGATGACTCCTATGAGAAAGTTGAATCTGAGATATTTAAACCCTGGCACCAACAAATGGTTACAGAAGGAAAAAAAGGTTCCTGGGAATTGGTTCAAACGATTCTGCCATCGGGAAGTGAGGCATACGGAACCCATATGACAGTAAGCATGTTCAAGGATGAAGCCCAATTGGCCGGCTCAATGGAAGGAGCAGGTGGTGTGATGGATCTGAAAACACAACTTGCGGTCAAAGAGGGTCTCAAGACCAGGGATCTGAGAGAGACAAAAATAGGTAAACTGGTTAAAATGGTAAGGTAAATATTTTTGAAATTACTCCTCCTGTTTCATGGTTTTTTCCTGCTAATCGGCTTATATTTGAAATAAAAAGATGGAACAGCCGGAATTGTATCTTGAACGAAACAGGGATAGGTTTTTGAATGAGCTTTTTGAATTACTAAGAATTCCTTCAATTAGTTCCCAGGAGCAGCACAAAGAAGATATGATGCGGGCGGCCGGGTATTGGAAAAAGATCTTGCTTGAGGCCGGTGCCGGCCATGTTACGATCTTTCCAACACCCGGCCATCCTGTTGTATTCGGGGAGAGATTTACAAATCCTGACTGGAAAACAGTATTGGTTTATGGGCACTTGGATGTGATGCCGGTTGATCCGATTGAAAAATGGGATTCAGATCCATTTGAACCGGAAGTCAGAGATGGAAGAATTTGGGCGAGAGGTGCCAACGATGACAAAGGCCAATCCTTTATCCATGCCAAGGCTTTCGAATACCTTGTCCGTAGTCAGACGCTTGGTTGCAATGTGAAATTTCTGATAGAAGGGGAGGAGGAGATAGGTTCCCCCAATCTTGGAAAATTTTGTGAAGATCATAAGGAGATGCTGAAGGCAGATATCATCTTGGTTTCCGACACCAGTATGATAGCTCGGGACATCCCTTCCATCACCACCGGATTGCGTGGCCTGGCTTACTGGGAAGTCGCCGTAACCGGACCCGACAGGGATCTGCATTCCGGTCTTTACGGAGGTGCCGTTGCCAATCCTCTGAATGAACTTTGCAAGTTGATTGCCCGGATGACAGATGATCACAACCGAATAACCATTCCTGGCTTTTACGATGATGTAGCCGAGGTTTCAGATACGGAGCGGATCCAACTAGCTGAGAATCCTTTCGATGAAGTGAAATACAAGGAGGCCATTCAGGTAGTGCAATTGCAGGGGGAAGAAGGCTATTCGACCAATGAGCGGACCGGCATACGCCCTACCTTCGATGTTTGTGGGTTATGGGGCGGTTATACGGGTTCAGGATCCAAAACCATCCTGCCATCTAGGGCTTATGCAAAAATCAGTTGCAGACTGGTACCCAACCAGAATCATGAGAAAATTTCCTTGTTGTTTAAGAATTACTTTGAATCCATAGCACCGAAATCGGTATCGGTAGCGGTGACCGTCCATCACGGAGGACAGGGGTACCTCTTTCCGATCGATCATCCGGCCTATCTGGCTGCAGAGAAGGCCTATCTGAAAGTATTCGGAAAAATTCCGGTGCCGGTCCGCAGTGGCGGCAGCATTCCGATCATCGCCACCTTTGAAAAGGTACTTGGCATTAAGACCATTTTGATGGGTTTTGGCCTTTCCTCAGATGCCATCCATTCACCCAATGAAAATTTTTACCTGGAAAACTTTTTCAATGGAATTAAGAGCGTAATTCAATTTTATCATTATTACAG
>CAINVV010000112.1 GCA_903854235.1 uncultured Bacteroidia bacterium
CGCCGTCTTTCTTCAGTGCTCAATTGAAACTGTTGTCTTTTTGCCATCTTTTTACCGTTTAAAAAATTAATTTTAACTCTTTAAACGGTCAACATATTTCAGGCTCTGACAGGATGGTGATGGGGGCTGCAGTAGAGACGTTGCATGCAACGTCTTTCACTTTCCATTTTTCACTTTTCATTTTATCCTTTGGCTTCCGCTATTCTGTTTTTCTTGTCAACCACCATCACCGAATAAGTAGCCGTTCCCTTTCCTTTTTGTTTGTCCTCAAACTGGTAAGGAGTTTTTGTCGTTTGCGGCTGGAAGGGGATTTCTGTCACCAGGAACCCATTCCTCCAGATTTCATAGCGGTCTATTGCCGCATCGCCGGCGTAGGCGGTATGCCACGTGATCACGGCATTCTTGTCATTTTGGGTCACCCTGACCTCCCTTGGCGGGGTCAGACCCTGAAACGACTTTTGAAAATAGTTGGTCTTTCCCTCCTTGGATTTGGAGGCGAGTAGTTCGATCTCTTTCCGTTCGGTCTCATTGAGTGCATTTTGGCTTACCTGAGCGTGTTTCAGGTTGAAGGAGAGCTGACACTGAGTTGGATCTTCGCTGATTTTCCCAATCCCGATGATGGCGGTATGAATACCGGGTGTACTCAGTGAATATTTGATCAACTGATTGGCCGGAAGCTCCTTGCTGCCAACCTCCAGTACCACATGGGATACATTGTTAGACCATTCTGCCTTTTTGGTATACATGGCTCCATCGGCAAAGACCTTCATGGCAATGATGCCCATGTTCTTGGCCGCAGCCACGGGAATGACATTGTGCTGCATGTTGAAATAAAGCTGGTCGTTGGCATTGATGGCCACCAGCATACCTTCCAGCAGATCCTCGCTGTCGCGCTGGATCATCTCGATCATAACAGATGTGTCACTGTGGCCAGAGAAGCCAACGTGACGGATCAGTTTTTCTTTTTTTGGATTGAGACCGGTGCGGTTGGTGCCATCCCTTACATCCCTGAGAGCAGCCAGAGCACCGATGGTGGCTGCTTTAGGATCGGGATGCGCATATCCCTCATAGAGGGCATCCACCTCTTCCATTCTGACCAGATTATGAATCAAGACCATATCCAGATAGGCATCTTTCGGATAGTTTCCTGTACCATCACCAAAGATCTGGGTCAGAGAGCGCCTGACATCGTCCAATGCTTTTGAGCCGGCCGGTCCGTTGGAATGCCCGACGACATTTGGTTTATCATCACCCCCTTTGCCAAAACGAAGCATGGTTTTGGAGGTCAGGAAGATGGCTTTGCGTTTTGAAGCCTGAAAATTGGGTTTACCAGGAACCAGTCCAAGGTTGCTGAATGCTTTACCGTAATTTGCCTGACTGGGGCCGTATACATTGGAGGTATCAAAATAATTAAGGCCCAGACGATAGGCTTTTTCAACAATGGCCACTGGGTCTGTATTTTCCGGTGTCCATTGGAGGGAAGATTGTCCTCCCAGCCCAAGGGTAGTGACCTTGAAGCCGATGCGTCCGAAAGATCTTTTCATAAGTGGAGTCATAGGAGACTGATCGCCGGAGGCAAAAAGTGCCGGGGCAAAAGTGGCGCCCGCCGCAAGTAAAGCAGTTGTTTTGATGAACTGACGCCGTGATTTGGGGGAGTGATTCTCGCTTTTCATACTTCAATGATTAAACAATTGATTTTACGAATCTTGCAATATCTGGTTTCGTTCCAACTCCTAATAATTTAACATGATTGGATATGACATGCCCTAAACTAATTTTTCTATTTTTACGATTATTAAACCAACCTTCATTTTAAACATACCGGCAGCAAGTATGTTGGTATATCAAAAAAAAATACAGAAATACGTCATCAACAAACATATATTTTACTGAAAATGTGAGTTTTAAATAAATTATAATGATTCAAATAACAGACCTGACAAAAAACTACGGGAAAAACTGCATTCTGGACAAGATTAACCTGAATTTGAATTTCGGGCAAGTATATTGTTTACTCGGAAAAAATGGCGCGGGGAAAACTACCCTTATTAACCTGATGTTGGATTTGATTCTGCCTGATCAAGGCCGAATTACCCTGTTTGGCAAAGATCACAATACATTGGACCATCTTGACAAAAGAAAACTGGGTGTCATCATTGAAAATCTGGCTTTGATTGAGGAGATCAGTGGGTTTGATTTCCTGATGTTGGTTGGCAAAATATATGAGATGCCGGCCGAAACACTTATGAAAAGGATTAAAGATCTATTCAGCTATTTCTTTGAGGAGGAGTCTGACCTAAAAAAGAATATTTCAAGATATTCCACAGGAATGAAGAAAAAGATAGCCTTTTGTGCAGCAGTAATTCATGCTCCGAATATTCTGATCATGGATGAACCTTTTTCGGGCCTGGATCCTATGGTAGCAAACCAAATGGCGCAATTTATAAAGAAATATCAGCGCGAGGACAGGCTTGTCCTGATCTCCTCCCATGACCTGACTTATGTTGAGAAGGTGGCCACCCACATTGGAGTGCTAAACGATAAAAAATTGATGTTCAATGCTTCACTGCAAGAGTTTACGGAAAATGGAGAGAAAGAACTGGATTCCGCCTTGCTAAAAATTCTGAAACCAAACGAAACCGAACTTTCAAAAATGGATTGGATATGATAGGATATCTGTTGTGGATTAGAATGAAGGGATTCTTTACCGGGTTAAGGAATCCCTGGAAGATCGTTTTGCACCTGGTTTTACTCTTGACGGTTTATGCTTATGGAAGGCTTTTTGCTCATGTAATAAACAAGGCCGGCAATGGGGAAATCGAGACATTTTCGCCTGAAAAAATGATTTCAGTTATATGGGTTTTGATTGCCGGCTTTACAATAGTCAAGATGTTCTTCCCAACTTATACACCCATAAGGCAAATTTTTCCCAAATATCTTCCTGTCCCAAAATTCCAAAGATATTTGCTGTCGGTTGTCACGGAGTTGACAACAAGCTACTTTTTCTACCTCTTCTTGTTTTTACTATTCGGTTGTTGGTATCTTGACTATTCAAAATACTGGTTTTTGTATTCATGCCTGACTGCCCTGATTACGTCCATCCTTTTCAAAAGGATTCTTCAATACTTCATCGATTTCAGATTAAAAAGATATAGTCTGATCATGTTGGGGATAACTGCAATCCTTATTTTGACTCTCTTTTACATCGGCAATTTCTTGTTGCTTTCCTTTGGATACCTATGCGGACTCTTGCCCCTGCTCCTTTTTCTGATCGGTTTCAAACTTGACTGCCAAATAATAGAAAGTAAAAAAATTGATCTTCAGCCAATAACCAAAAATGCAAATGTCTACTTAAAGTTACTGATTAACAATCGGCAGGCACGACTCCTTCTGTTGGTAGGCATTCTTTTTAAAAGCTTGCTTCTTATTGGCGATTATGGCCTGTTCAAAGGCAAGGGGAAACATCTTTTTGACGGCCAGATTATTTACTGGATGTTTGCCTCACCATTAATCCTATTCACCTATGTTTTCAACAATATCTGGGGATTTTGGACGAATGTATGGATGAATGTTGAATTGCGTTCAGGCAAATCCAAACACCTGATCAATTTCACCTTAAAATTGTTGCTCCTTCCTCTGATCATCGATGCGTTTATCACCCTCCCTATCCTGCTCTTTACCTGGGACAACCACCAGTTCATACTCCTTTTCTACGCTGTCTCGTTGATATTTCTGGTTTGTTCCTCCTTCTTGTGGTCCATCCTATTTCCGATCACAATCAACTCCTATTTTCAAATGAAAGGCAGCAGCTCATTTGTAAGTTCCCTTAGTGCGATGGTTTCAGTGATAGCTCTTTCCCTGATCAAAATAAATTATTGGTTCTACATCCTGATCCCACTGTTTTTGTTGTTTTCATTTGCGGGTTACAGGTTGGCCTTAGATGTTTACAGGGAGAAGAAATATCAGATTTATAAAAAGTTAAACAAAGGATATTAGCACCAGAATAAGATTTAAAATTGGATCTACGTTTCCGCTATTTCAAGGACATAAATCGACAAGGCTTCTGAATTTTAAATGCTTAATCCAATTTTCATTAAAAATCCCCTATGAACTTAAAAAAACCACTTTTTAGCAATAGACTGCTTTCTGATCCGAATTTACTTTTGAACAGGTTTCGCTTCCTTATTATTGTTCCCAAAATGCCAGACTATTCCAGCCTTTAGTCCCAGTGCGATCGTTCTGGCGCTATGTGTCTGGTCGGATGCCAGTACACCATTGTATATGCCATTCTGCTGGTAAACCAGCTTGCCTGCACTTTTTGCCACATTGTTCAATCCATAATCCACGTATCCTCCTGCATACAAACCGAGTTGGTCCAACAAAGCATATTCGGCCCCCAAATCCGCAAAGGCGGAAAAGGAACTCCTGACCGAAACGGGACCTGTCAATCGCTCGGAAATGTTGCTAAACCCGTGACGTGGAAGATCTTGCAGCTCTACATTGTACTGGCTGTAGAAGCCAGTTGTGCTAATTTCTCCTCCAATCGACCGATAGGTGGTCTTTAAAGGGATCGAAACCTTCATCCCAGCCGTAGCCAGGATCTGAATCTTATCCTTCAGATGGAACCGATATTGCAATCCAAGTGGCAGATCTAAATACAACAATTGCTGTTTTTCTTTCCAGTTGAGGTAGTTGGTTTTGTAATCATAGGCAGTACCGTCGGCATCGACCGATGGTGCGACCGTCAGGTAATTCAGGGTTGCAACCGGATTAAACGACTGCAACCCGATACCTGTTTGCAATCCCCAATGATTGGAAAAATTGAATCCATATCCGGCCAGGAAAGAATATCCTAAACGGCCCTGTTCGTTGCCGTTTTTCAGACCATAGGAGAGATTGTGGAAACCTCCGCCTACATTCGCGTAAAGGTAAGAACCATTCTCCTGAGCCTTCAGATTTGAACTCAAGAATAGAGTCAATGCTATGATTAAATGTTTTTTCATTTCCGGAAAATTCAAATTTGTTTGCTACAATTATTTAACCAATACCATCCGATAGGAATAATCATTGCCGTTCGAAGTGATAACGTGACCGACATAAATTCCATCCTGATTCTGCAGATTCAGACTGTTGAGCAGTTCCACCTTTTTTGTTGAGTAGATCTGTACCCCCTGAATGTTGAAGATGCTCATCACAGCTCCCTGCAACTCCTCATCACTCAATCCATCTATCTTAACCATACTGGTTTGATTTACCTTTAAAGGATTTGGGTAAACACTTACCGTCACCTTCTTCTTCAACGGAATATTCAGCACCTTTGGACACGTATTGAAGGAGATGCCATTGTTTGTGGTCAGTTTCACGGAATAAGCCCCCACCAAACCGGCTGGATCACTGTAATATTGCTTGGTTGCTCCATCGATGATGGTACCATTTTTGTACCATTGGAAGCCGGTGAAGGTATTGGATTCGTTGTTGCACAGGATCACATCGTCGAATTTGGCTACGATGTAGTCGGAAGGTACATTGACCACAAACTGGAAGTTGTACAAATCACTGGCAACACCCAGCTCATTTCGGAACTGGATAGATGCCGGATAAGTTCCATAGGGAGTTCCGGCAGGAATAGGAATGGTCACAGTACCACTGGTACCTACAGAAGGTAAATTGGTGTAACCACTGTTCTGAAATCCCTGAGCAAGTGCAGCTGAGCCATACAGAACCTGAAATTGGACAGGATTACCGCTCAAAACCGTATAGGAAAGATCCAGACTGGATCCTTGACATCCCGAAGTAGTAGAAAGTACGGCATTGAATATCACCACCTTCTCAGATATTTTCGCTCCGGTTATCAGCAAGTTTGCAGGAACGAGGTAGTTGGTCGCAGCGCTGCCGCCAAGCGTGTAAGCCACTGTAATGGTTTTTCCTGTACCTGCCGATGCATCGTTGAAGTTGGCAATGGCCGAAACACTGATGTTGCCAGCATCATCCGGTTCGACTCCTGACAAGCTTCCCGCCGATACGACCACTGCTGTCGTATTTCCATCTACCATTTTATTGGATGTAACGAGCGTATTGCTGATTGACAATTGCTTAGGTACAATTTCCCCATTGGGAACCACCGCATCAGTTGGCCGGATGTAATTCCCACTAGCAGGTCCGGTCAGTGAATAAGCAATGTTGATCGTTTTACCCTTTTCCACATTTTTACTGCTGTAATTGGCAACCACCACAGGAGTCACGAAATTTTCGTCACCTGGTGCAAGACCCTGCAAGAGACCCGGACCAACATTTGCCTTGGTGGAACCGTCGTAGATTTTTAAACCCGTCACCACCGGATTGCCAATTGTCAGGGATTTGGGCGTGATCGTCAGGGACTTGCCTACAAACGAAATCGTGTAGTTTGGTCCGGCACTTAGGTAGCCAATGTTGATAGCATAAGTACCTACTGCCTCTCCCTGCAACCTGGCCAGCGCTCCTGTAAAATGATCGGAGGCTAACAGTGCCGGGGTTGCGGCATAGGTCAACTGTGGATCACTTGTCCCATACGTTTTGGATTGGCCATCTGCGGCAACCACTATGGCAGCAGGATTTATTGTCAAGATTGCCGGAGCATAGCTGATGGTATAGTTTGGATCCGCTGCTCCATAAAGTGAGATTGGATAGATGGCCACCGGACTTGATGAGGTTGCAAATGTGCCGATGGTCGGCAGCGTCTTTGGAGCCTTGTCGCCATTCACCAATCCGGAATAGGTCACAGTAAAAGCAGGTAGCGCTGCGCCATAAACTTTCGATTTATTTTCGGCAGTTATCAGCAGGTTTCTCTTACTCACATATCCATAGAATGGAAAGTAGGTGACTGCATAGTTGCTTTCCTTGAATCCATTCGCTCCTGTTGCTTTGGAAGGCATCACTACGTAACTTGCACCTGCAGGTGCATAGGCATCACCTCCTGTAGCATCCGGAGTCAGGGTCACGTCAGTCACAACTTCCTTGCCCCCTCCTGTGGCATTTGAAACAAAATAGTTGGAGTATTGACCTGGAATCAGTTCAGAACCAAATTCCCTGAAAGGACCCGTAGCCGTCACAAACAAGGGTCTTCTGACGATGTCCATGTATCCTGTTACAAAAGTGATGTCATAGTTTCCGGAAGTTAAACCGTCGGGAGTAATCGAATAGCTTACTCCGACGTTCACAGCAGTCAAAGCGGTCCCACTGAAAATCAGGGCTCCGCCCAACACAGCTTCATTTTCCCCGGCAATAAATCCATTGTAGGTAACTGTGAAAGGATTATACACAACGCCATTGTAGATTTTTGCTTTATTGTCGGCGGTGACAAGCAGCGTTTTTCGTTTGACTACGATGCTGATCGGATTGGCATATGCTTCTGAACATAAACCACTTTTCACGACAGCTCTATATGACCAGGTGCCCGCTGATGTAGGAGTCTCACTGTAAGTAGTTGAGGTAGAGACAATGTCCATCCAGGATCCCGAACCCACCATTTTTTGCCACTTAACGACTGTGCCTACTTGTCCGGCAAGTGTCATATTACCAGTGGCATCGCCATAGGTGATCGGACTGACACCTCCGGTAATACTTCCACCAACGGATGCAGGGAATACCGTCATCCTGACTGCATTCGACTCGGCAGCTCCGCTCCAGTCGCTCATGCAGGCAACTCTTGCAAGCCGCTTGTACCAGGATGTTACCGTGATCGGGCCTGGATCATAGGATGCGGAATTACTGCCGGCCAGGTCTGAAAAACCCGTAGTGCCACTTGTGGAGGAGACCTGCCATTTGTATTCCAGAACGCCGGTATGTCCGGAGGGAAGAAGGGCGCTTGTCAGCCCAAGCGGATCAAATGGTGTGCATCCGTTTTGGTCGGATGAGATGGTACCACCGTTGGTCGGATTGATACAGAAGAGTGTTATCTGACTTCCCGGATTGTTGGAAGAGGTTGCAGCCATATATTTTTCAGAACCAGCCGGACCGTTGTATTCAAATACTTCAGCGAGGTAACTGGTCCCCATCGTTAATCCCGTTATGGTAACGCTTGTACCGGTACCATTGTAGACACAGTACCATCCGGAACCTACTAGTGAGCCATTGGCAAATACTGGGCTGGCAGTATAAGTGGTATTGATTGCCGGAGTTACTGTCCCGGCATTGGAAGCCTTCACAAAAACGACCCTTTTGCTACCATCTCCAATGGTCCAGCTTATGTTCATCTGATAACATTGAATCGCGGAGAATACCACCTCTGAGGCCTGGGTCGATGGAGTGGCAATAGCATCCACCTTTACACCTGCCAAACTGCCAACATTATTCAAGGACATTACAGCGCCGTTTCCGGCAGCATCCCTGATCGTGCTTCCGTTCGGACTGATTGAAGCTCCTACAGCAATCCCATCCGTATCCAGATCGCCTGCGACGGTGGTATAACGGAAAACAAGGCTTGATGTTCCCGATCCGGAGATGTTTACAGCATGAACAAGGTTACCTCCAATGATAAGTGTCAGGTAAGGAGTTCCTCCTGATAAAAAAACCATTTCACTGAAATTAACAGTAAAATCAAGATTTTGCCCTACCGTGAAGGTCCCGTTTGCAGGCACCGATACCGAGGAAACTGATGGTGGAGTAGTATCTATGGTTAGACTGATATTACCGGACCCGGCACTGTTGTTACCGGCCGCATCCGTACAAATGGCTCTGAGGGTATGGGGACCGTCGCCCAAATTTACAGCAGGGGTGTAGGACCAGTTTCCGGCGGCATCGGCTGTTGTCGTTCCGTTTGCAACACCATCGACAAAGATGGTGACTGTGCTGTTTGCTTCAGCCATACCATTTATTGCTGGAGTATTGTCGTTGCTGCTGAATCCATTGGAGGGAGAAGTGATGGCTGGAGGTACAGGTGAAGAGATATCTGCAGTAAAAGCCGTATCCGACATCAGGGAGATGTTCCCTGCACCATCTATGGCATAAACATTATAGGAAGTTCCATCCGTAACACCAGCATTGTTGGCAGAAATGGAGATGGTCGTATTGACATTGGCACCCGCAGAAGCGGCACTACCGATGGATGCAGCAGTGATAGCCGCCAGAGTGTTTGCCGTCGACGAGGGGACCACATAAAGCCTGCCCGTCGCCTCGCTGCTTTGCGCTACGACGTTAAAACCGGCAGTCCTTTCTGCAACATTGACAAAAGCATCTCCACCGGCTGTTCCAGCCGGAACAAGGGTGACAACAGGACTTTTTGTGTCAATGCTGAAATTTGGAGAGTTGACTGATCCACTCCCACTGTTCCCTAACTGGTCAGCTATACCTGAATAGTTGAGTGTGATTTGATTGACTGCATTTTCCACATTGGCCGAAGGGGTAAAGATTCCTGTCCAGGTGAGAGACCCATCTGCTGAACTCATTGTATTCAGCGCACCATTTGGTACCGTGAGGTTTGCATTGGAAAATCCGGTTGCTGCTTCGGAGAAGGTAATGGTCACTACCGTTGATTCCCCTATTTTCAGTGCATTGCTCCCAAACGAAAACAGGGCAGTCGGAGCTACGCCGTCCACTCTCACGTTGGCAGTACTTCCGACACCGGCAAGTACCAGACTCGCATCCATGCCCAAATTACTTTTCATTGTTCCACCATTTCTCGCTATGGAGGATCCTATAGTAATACCATTTGGATCCAGATCCCCTGCAGCCACGGTATACCTGAATAAAAGGGCAGTGGTGCCGCTGCCACTGATATAGCTTGCATTTACAGTTCCCGAATTCAAAATAAGAGGAAGAGTCGGCACACCACTCCCTGTATTAACGAAAACATTTTCGCTGTAATTGACAATAAAGTCTAGATTATCCCCCGGTTTGTAGGTTCCGTCGGTTGGTACCAATGCGGATGAAATGGTTGGAGTAGGCAAGATTGTCCAGATGAACCCAGCCTTCGTTGCCGTGCCTCCCGGGGTGGTCACACTGACATTTCCTGAGGAACCTGCTCCTACTACGGCAGTTATGCTTGTAGGAGAATCCACGGTGAAGGATGTTGCCGGAGTGCCGCCGAAAGTAACTGCGGTTACTCCGGTGAAATCTGTACCCGTAATGGTTACCGTTTGTCCGTTGGAGGCTATTGCAGGTGCAAAATCCGTCACTGCAGGGATCCTGTTTACCGTCACTTTAAATGTAGCAGATTTGGAATTTCCGAGTCCGTCGGTAACGGTATAGGTAACCATGGTAACACCCAGTGGAAAGTTGGCACCACTGGCCAGACCAGCAGTTCTGGTGGTATTTGGAACACCGCCAAGCGTATAGCCGATGGTTGCATAGCCGGAACCACTGTTTGATCCCTGCGTTCCGGCAGTCGGATAATTGCTTCCGCCGCCACCGCCACCCCAGTAACCTCCGCCACCGCCATAGTATCCACCGCCGCCGCCACCACCCGGATTACCTGGTCCATTCCCATTACCGGGTGTACTTCCACCATCGCCACCTATGCCTAATGTTCCGGCGGTGGTACCCGGACATACGCCTCCACCTCCGGCAATACCGCCGGCAATTTGCGAACCACCACCACCACCGTTTGTAGGTTGGCCGTAACCGGCTGCTCCGGAAAGGCCTCCACCTGAACCGCCACCTGTGTAATAACTGCTTGGTGAGGCTCCACCGCCTCCGCCACCACCGCCTCCGGCAACCACGACCCTGTCTGTTAACGCTGTACCACCGATACGAAGATCCGTAGCACCCCCGCCGTGACCACCAAAAGCATAGAGATTACCCCCCTGGATAGCACCCATATTCCCTCCGCCATTGTAACTGGATCCTGAATTACTGTAGTGTGGGGATTGACCCCTGTCACCAACAAAAACATTGATGGCTGTACCAGGTGTAACGGCAAATGTTCCTGTAATATTTCCCCCATAGCCTCCGGGGATATCATAATATATACCCATGTACTGTCCGGTATTTGGATCAGAATAAGGCCAGATTCCTGATCCACCAGCCCCTCCGCCCAGATCGTAATTAATTGAATAGATGCCTTCAGGAACGTAATAGGTTTGCCCTGAACCTGTGTATCCAAAATTTTGGTAGTAACCGCAGGGATTGGTTCCGACGGGGGTAGAATAGTTCACGACGGCTCCATTGATTCCGGAAGCAACATTCACTGTAATATCCGCTGGCGCGGTAATCTGCAGGCAGGGGTTGAAAGTGAATCCCGTTTTGCTGGCCGAGCCACCCAAAGTAGTTACACTTACACTTCCTGAGGTACCATTTGCCACGACAGCAGAAATGCTGGTTGAAGAGACGACCGTAAAGGAGATCGGAGCTGATCCTCCAAAAGTTACGGAAGTAGCTCCTGTAAATCCGGTTCCGGAAATTACGACCGTTTGTTGGGTGGTCGCCGATGCCGGCGTGAAGGAGTTGATAACTGGGGACGGTAGGAAGGTGAACCCGGAACGTGAAGCGGTTCCGCCTGGTGTGGTAACACTAATGCTGCCAGATGCCCCGGCGGCTACGACAGCAGTGATACTCGTGGTTGAAACCACATTGAACGAAGTCGCCGGAGTGCCACCAAAACTTACAGCAGTTGCCCCTCCAAGATCGGTTCCGGTAATGGTTACCGTAGCCCCTGCAGCTGCCGTTAACGGAGCAAAGGAAGTGATAACAGGTGGTACCAGCGTGGTCACATCGATGACATTGCTTTCATCACTTGAACCACCAGCATTCACAGCTTTCAACTTGTATTTATAGGCCGTTCCGGATGCCAAACCTGTTATAATTTTAGTGGCCGTCGGGGCGGAAATGGTAAAGGGAGATCCTGCAACTTGATTGACAAAATTATCGGACGAAACGTAGAGTGAATAACTCGAGGCGCCGGACACTGTATTCCAGTTGGCCGTGAAACCACCCACGGCAATACCTGTTGCAGCAGAAGCAGTTGGAGCTGCTGGTAGGGTAGTTACACCTACTACATTGCTATATCCTCCAGTTCCTTTGGCATTGACAACTTTAACCTTGTATTGGTAGCTGGTTCCCGGACTCAGACTGGCTATGACCTTGTTAACACCGGGAGGTGCAACCGTAAATGGAGAACCAGTAATTTGGGTTGCAAAATTATCGGCCGAAACTTCAAGGATATAATTGGTTACATCGGATTCTGAACTCCAGTTGGCAGTAAAACCCGCCGTGCTTATCGCGGAGGCTGCAGTTGCAACGGGTACAGGAATGGATGAATAGATAAAAACCAATCCATTGGGCGGATATACTGTTGCAGAAAATGTGCAATAGGCAGCACTGACTGTACTGGTTGTGGTGGTCCAGTTATTCCCTGTCGTACGACAAACTATGTCCGAATTCGAACTTCCCGCAAGACCAACCTGGGTAGAACTGGTAGACCCCATATTGCTTTCAGATCCATAACAATACTTTATTTGGTTGGTAGTTTCGAACAACTTAATTTGGAAATTGAGAATCGCACTTGGGTCACCCAACAAGGTGAAATTCTTGTATTGCACGGTTAATATCCTGAACGGGGCAATTCCTTCCGTTTTGTAGCTAAATTCACTCGTTGGGATCACATAAAGATCAGCTCCGAAGGCACACAGGACCCTACCCGTGGCAATGGACTCTAAAGGATTATAATAATAAGGAATCAGATTTTCAGATCCTAACCCAATAAAACCATTGGTGCTAGCTCCGAAAGTAGTATAATCCAAACCATTGTATCCAAAGGTAAAACCAATAGGAAGTGTGCTGTAATAACTATCATCCTCGTCCAATCCCGACAAAACGGTTCCGCCGGTAATGTTTGTATAAATCTGTCCGGTTTGCTGGCTGAATGAGTAATTGCTTATCTGGGCATTTAACGGACTGCTAAAAATTGCCATAAGCAACAACATCAAAAAACCATAATGAATCTTTTCCATTCCAATAAATATTTACCTTCCTACTCTATTAAAGGATTTTCGGAAACTCCTGAGGGGGTCAATCTTCTTCGGGCAAAACTAATCCCCTCTTGCCAATACCTACAGAAAACCCAATGGGACAAAAAGTGGACAATTTCTAAATAATTAAAACATTTGCTATATTTATTTGTTATTAAGCCCTTTAATAAATATCATAGCTTTTTTCTAAAGTCAGTTTTCTCCAGAGCAAAGGCTAAACCAACTTCTTCGTTATAAAAAAACACCCCCTGGAAAATCGAAAACGGTTTTCCAGGGGGTAAAGCAAGGAGAGCTTGCGCTCTTGCGGAGAAAATCAGCTAGATGTTTTGCAGGAAAGTCACCAGGTTGGTCTCCCGATCAATTTCGAGTTTCTGCCGAAGGCGCAGGCGCGCCTTTTTAAGGGCTTCATCCGACTGAAAAGTGATTTGAGCAATTTCCTTGCTGCTCATGTTCAGCTTTAGAAACGCACAAATTTTTCTGTCATTGGCAGTAAGGGTTGGAAATTGGGTGTTCAACTTTTCGTAGAAAGAGTTGTGTACTTTTTCAAACAGGATCTCAAATTCATCCCAGTTGGAATTGTATGACAATCGCTTGTAATCTGAAATCAACGAATTGATCTTTTGTCTTCCTTCGGCATCGGCATTTTTTTCAATATCCTGCAAACGTTCGATTGTTCTGGCATCCCTTTCTGAGTTTTGAATCAATTTTAGCGTTGCTGCCGTTACCGATTTCTGGTTGGATTCCAATTCCCTGCCAATTCTAACTATTTCCAATTCCATCAGTTTGGCTTTCTCTGCCTCCACCTCTTTCAGGGCGAGTTCTGCCTTGCGGCGTTCGGTGATGTCATCGCTGCAAACCAATACTCCTTCAATTTTGTTCTTTTGATAATAAGGGAGGTAGGTTGTTTGGAGCAACCGATGACTGCCATCCATTCTCAGCAGCGGATTTTCAAAAGTTACCGATTTGCCTTCCAACGATTTGAGAAGGTTTGGATAGGCAAGTTCGAAATTTTCATAGGCCAGAATTTCTTTTGGATTTTTGCCATAAATTTCAGTTTTCCGCTTGCTGAAGATCTCTGCGTATCTGCCATTGGCAAAAACGTATTTCAAATCGGTATCAAGCAGGGAGATGAATACAGGGATATTGTCTGTAATCTGAATCAACAAATTTTCTCTTTCTTCCACCTGGTTCTTGGCAATATGAAGTTGTTCATTGGATTGCAACAGCTCTTCATTGATCGCATGATACTCCTCGTTCAATTCTTCTATATCATGTTTTTGTTGGGTCAAAATTAGGTTGGTCTTGTTTTTAAACCGGGAGGACCGAAACAGAAAAATGGCCAGAAAAAGCATGAGTAAAAAACCAATGATCAGGGCAAAAATAACAATCGTCTGCTGTCTCGATCTGGCCGCATGCAACGCTTCGTCCTTTTGATACTGAAGTTCAGTTGCCTGCTTCTCTTTTTCAAACTCATAGGTAAATTCGAGTTCCGTAATCTTCTTAATATTCTTCTCGCTGAAAATACTGTCATTCAAGGCATGAAACTGTTGGTTGTGAAGGAGTGCATTTCTAAAATCACCGCTGGCAGCATAAATTTCCGAAAGTTGCTTATGTTCCTCTTTTTGAAAGTCCAGTGCCATTAATTCATCTGCAAGTGCAAGGCTTTTCAGGGTGTAACTCAAGGCTGCCGGATACTTTTTCTGCTTCAGGTAAATGGCTCCAATCTGGCTCATCGCCTCACTGGTCTGACGCCTGTTCCCAGTTTCCTCTGCCATTTTTTGTGCCTTGGTGTAGTTGAACATCGCTTTCTCCAATTCACCCTGTTGCTTGTAAAAGTCCCCGATAAACACCAAGATATTGACCGTTAATGGCTTGTCCTTGATCTCTTCACAAATGGTCAGCGCTTTTTGAAAGAAGGTGATCGCTTCCAAATTGTTTGTTTTCTGGTAAGTGGTTCCAATATTCCCCAAGCTGGTGGCAATCTTAGCTTTATGATTCAGTTCTTCTGCAATTTTTAGTGCTTTTTGGTAATTTTCAAGCGCTTTGGGATAATCCAATTGGGCAAGGTAGATACCTCCAATATTTGTCAGACCCGAAAAAATGTAAGGTTTATCCATTTTCTCCTCTTTGTTTTTTAAATATTTCTGAAAATTCTCCAAAGCCAGTGGGTAATTTCCCTGATAGGCATAGATGATGCCCAAACTATTTAAACAGTTGGCCATTTCCGAATCATCTTTCAACTCTTCATACAATTGATAGGCTTTCTGGTAACCATCGATCGACTGCAAATATTTTCCTTCACTGCGGTAGAGGGCCGACAGATTTGTGAACACCTTGGCTAGCTCTTGTCTGGCTTTCAGCTCCGTATATAGATTGATCGCCCTTTGAAAACTTTCGATGGCTCTAGAATTTTCTTCATGTGCTTTGTAGGTAATTCCCAACCAATTCAAATATTTTGCCATTGCAGCCTTGTCGTTGCCCTCACCTGCCATTTTAATGGCTTTTTGCATGTATTCAATGGCAAGTCCCTTGTCACTTTTGGTACAGGACATACCGATCAGCCATAAACTTGCCGCATTTCCCTTCAAATAATGAATCTTTTCGGCCATTTCATTCGACCGGGTGGCATATT
The DNA here is from genome assembly GCA_903854235.1 of uncultured Bacteroidia bacterium. Lineage (GTDB taxonomy): Bacteria > Bacteroidota > Bacteroidia > Bacteroidales > Prolixibacteraceae > CAINVV01. Next base: position 15,574 of record CAINVV010000112.1, read on the forward strand.
CCTTCATCTTACCGGGATCCTTGCTGTAGCTATTGGCTATCTTGTTTAGCAAATTTACTTTGGCTGAATCATCCAACTGATGAGTCTTTAAAAGATTGATAAGGCTGTCGGTCTTTGCATTTTGTCCACACAAAGTCCCAGTTGCAAAAAAAATTAGGAGGAGCAACAAGAATCTCATTCGCCTGTTCATGGGTGTAAATTTTGTTTTTTTGTTGGCAAGGAAAACCCTCGATGATCAAGCATTCGAGGGTAAAGGAACCCTCGCTTCCAATCATCGAATATTTCTCTAAGTGCAGGATTTCAATGGTTATTCAGCAAAATTAATTCATTTAGTGAAATAGCCTTGGAATAAGGAAAACAGATGCTGAATAATCACAAAAATTTAACGAACTGCAGTTGAACATGAGCGAGAATGAACCGGGAAAGCCGAAATTACTCATTTTCAGAAATATATTAAAAGGATTGACGGACCGATTACTCGACGGTAACGGATTTGGCGAGGTTCCTGGGTTGGTCTACATCGCATCCGCGCATCACGGCTAGGTAATAGGCAAACAACTGCAGCGGAACGATGGCGAGTAAAGGGGTGACTGCAGGATGGGATTCAGGAATTTCAAAAATATCATGGACCATCTCTTTCAGGATTAGGTCACCTTCTGTCACTACCGCGATGAGATTCCCTTTTCTGGCTTTAACCTCCTGAATGTTGCTGACAATTTTTTCGTAATAGTGGTCTTTGGGAGCAACCACCACCACAGGAAGATTGTCGTCGACCAAAGCGATCGGACCGTGTTTCATCTCTCCGGCTGCATATCCCTCAGCGTGGAGGTAGGAGATCTCCTTGAGCTTGAGCGCCCCCTCAAGTGCAACCGGGAAGAGCACTCCCCTGCCAAGATAAAGGGCATTGGTGGCATCCTTGTATTTCGCGGCAATCTCCTTGATTTTCAGATGACCTTCCAGAATCGTTGAAATTTTTCCAGGAATAGCAGCCAATTCCGCGATAATTTCGTGGTAAAGTTCTACATCCAGCTCTCCTTTGGCAAAGGCCAGTTTGATGGCAAAAAGGGTTAACACAGTGACCTGTGCAGTAAAAGCCTTGGTAGAGGCAACCCCAATTTCAACTCCTGCGTGGGTATAAACCCCAGCATCCGTCTCCCGGGCGATGGATGATCCCACCACATTGCAGACGCCCAGAATGGTTGCACCCTTCTCTTTGGCCATCCTCAGTGCCACCAGGGTATCCGAGGTCTCTCCACTCTGACTGATAGCAATTACCACGTCATCCGAGGAGAGGATCGGGTTGCGGTAACGAAATTCGGAGGCATACTCCACCTCAACCGGAATCCTGGCATAGGTCTCAATCAGGTATTCTCCAACCAGCGCCGCATGCCATGAGGTTCCGCAACCAATCAGTATGATTCGTTTTGCTTTCACAATTTGAGGGAATACATCCAGCAAACCACCGAGTACAATGGATTCCCGGTTGGCAGAAACACGCCCCCTGAACGTATCTTCAATGGTAATAGGCTGTTCAAATATTTCCTTGAGCATAAAATGTTCGAAATCGCCTTTTTCGATTTCGCCCAGAGTGCGATTGACCCTCGATATCTGAAAGGATGCCGGCTTGTCTTCTGCGGTTTTCAGAACCAAGCTATTTTTTGAGATAATGGCCAGATCATTGTCATTCAAATAAATAACATTTTTAGTATGACCAATGAGCGGTGTTGCATCTGACGCCACAAAATATTCTCCTTCGCCAATGCCAATCACCAATGGACTTCCGCGCCTCGCAACGATCAGTTCCTCTGGCACATCGTTACAAAGGACCGCTATTCCAAATGCACCTACTACACTGGAAAGTGCCAACCGGATGGCCATCTCCGGACTTACTTCCTCACCTTTTCCATAATAGAATTCAATCAGGTTGACCAAAACTTCCGTATCTGTTTCGGACTGAAAGGCATAACCTTCTTTGACCAGTTCAGACTTTAACAAAGCATAATTTTCGATGATCCCATTGTGAACCAGGGCAAATTGTCCGTTCATAGACCGATGAGGATGGGCATTCGAATCATTGGGTTCGCCGTGGGTGGCCCATCGGGTATGGGCTATTCCGACACTTCCTTCTGCCTCTTTTGACAACAGGTGAGCCTCCAGGTCCGAAACCCGTCCCTTGCACTTGTGAATTTGGAGGCTTTTGCCTGCCAAGGCAATTCCGGCCGAATCATATCCTCTGTATTCCAATCGCTTAAGTCCCTGAATCAAGAATGGGAGGGCATTATTGCTCCCGGCATATCCAACTATTCCACACATTTCTCTGATTATTAAATGGTACTCAGGAGCATTACTTTCTCCATTTTGGCAATTACTTCCAGGCCTAAAGCCTCTTTTTTTGCCATGTGTTCGCGGATGGAATTTACCTCCGCGTGGGTTTCAAATTCACCCCTAACCTCATCAAAATCGAGCTGACGGACCAGATTATCCCCATCAATGCCAAATCCAGTTTGCTTGATCAGTGAGAACTCCTTCTTTGCATCGTTGTACAGCAACAGATCGATCTCCTGAACTGCCTTCATCCACAATTGCGTCACTTTGATGACGTCAGCCGGCAAAAATTCAGCGACCTCTTTTCCATAAAAATGGGTAAGGACATCCATGGCCCAGGACCATTCATAGGTATAATAGTTTCTATGGATCAAACGAAGGGAAGAATGCACCTCTTCAAGCGAATGAACCCGCTTGTTTTCTATCGAGTCCAGCAGTTGATCAATCACATCTGAGGGGCAAATCATCCCCGTCAGATCGAGCCACCGGGTATGTCCTCCCAACGGAGTATCTCTTTTAAGCGCTTCACCAATGTCGCCGGCAACATGAATTCTCATTCTTTGTATTCTGGATATCAATGAATTACCAAGAAATTTCCAGATTGCCTTTTCATATAATTCGATTCCCCTAAGTAGGGCACTGTTTTTAATGATCATCCCCTTGTAAGTATAATAAGGAGCTGTTTCGCCTGAAGCGTGCAGCAACTCCAACAGAATGGATCGTCCGTTAATCATCTTCTGGATCGTATAGGGACTCAGTAGGTTAAAGTTGATGGAATCGAGCAGGTTGGTATCTTTTCTGCGGTCGCGTTTGGGCCACTTTTGCGAATCGCGGATCGTCCCAATACTCTGGAGATTGATTCCTGGTATCAGCCTGCTTTCATCGTGTTCCTCTATCAGGTAGGAAAAAGGAAAGTCCGTCGTATCGGAATGCCTGTAATGCCTGCCGATGACCAGTGAAAAGGCTCCTATCCTTGAGGGCCACAAGATGTAGGAATCGCTGGTGGTTTTTGCGCCCCGTTCGATGACTCCCTGGTGAATCGGACCCAGTTTGTAAAGATGATTGCTTTGGTTGGAACCACTACCGGCATTCATAAATGAAAACAATCCGGCAATAAGGAGGGAGGACTTGTGGTGGGAAACTGTATAAGGACCTGCAAAAATGGAACAAGCTTCGCCGTGCAGTCCCTGACAATTGGCAAAAAAAACAGACTCTACTGCCGAATAATGCTTGTCAAGGATGCATCCCTGACCAATGAAGCAATTGGATACCAGGGTAGAATCGGTAATTCGGGTACCAGAACAGACAATGAAATTCTCGAGGATGCATCCCTGTCCAATGACAACCGGATCGGCTGCAGTGCTGTTGATGCTTCCGTTTTCCAGCTTCGAGACACCTTCCAGCATGGCATAGGGACCAATATTAACGTTTCTGACAGACCCGCAATTGATCATTTGAACCCCTTTGCTCACGGTCCCAACTGTCGAGGTGATGAACCTGACATATTCAGCGATCAATCGTTCCAGTTCATTTACAGCATTCATTCGGTGGCGGTAAAGCGCCAAGACATAGGCCACCTGGGCGGATAGATGATCGTAAATCGGGATCTCCCGACCTCCGGATTCGTTGATCACTTTCACCCTGATTCCGTTCCCGAAGGAGGTTTCACCTTCAACGGCCAACTGGTCGAGGTTATGAATGATCACATTGGGGCCAATCGAATAATTGGCGATGTAGCTTTTTACACTACTGATCAGGGCATTATCTCCGATGGTACAGTTGTGTATGTGTGCATTCACCAGACCTGTTTTCATTCTCACTCCACCAAAAAGGGTAATCTCTTCATCGAAACGCCCCAACTTGTTGAACCCCGAAAATTTGGTAAACCTGACCTGTTCGGGCAGAAAATCGGAGGTTACTTCAATCAGATTCCAGTCTTCGCAAAAGCATCCCTGCACAATCAACTGACCAATCTCCTCATTTGTCAGTTTGCGGTATACGGTAATTTCCATCCTTCAGCATTATGTTACCTCACAAAGAAAAGGGATTTACTTTTGCCACACACAAAAAAATCGATAATATAACCTAACATATAAATATTTATCCTATCATTTTATTGGATCTAATTATATAATAACTAATTAGAATATATCATATATATACCAATATTTCAATTCTGTTTTTCATTGAATTTGGAAATCCCAATTGCAGCCTGAAAAGCGGCCGAAAAATCATATCTGATGCCAATTGAAGTGGATGAATCGTCAAAATCAAATGCCCTGAAGGAAATTTGTCAAATTGTCGGAGCGGTTCAATCCGAGTTTACGCCTTAGCCTAATCCGGCCAATTTCAGCGCTCTCCGCAGTCACGTTGATCAGTCCGGCCAACTCCTTGGTCGACAATCCCAAGTGAAGATAGGCACACATCCTTTGATCCTTTGCCGTTAATTTTGGAAATTTGCCGTTTAATCTGGTGAAAAATCCCTGATGAACCTTCTCAAAATGAAATTTGAATTCTTCCCAGTTAAACAGCTGTAAGCGCTGGTGCTCCTCAATTTTTTCTATGACCACTACCACCTTCTGCTGCATGGGCAGAGGAATAGTTGTTTTGATAACTGACAAATTCTTTTTGACATAGGAAATGAGCTCGTTCTTCTGCGCCAAACGGATGAGGGAGCTCACCAGTTCACGTTCCTTTGAGGCAATTTCATCCCGGTAGCGTTGTTTGGCTTTAGTCTCCCAAACCTGGGTCTCCTGAATTTCACGAATGTAACCCAACGCCGTTTTCAAACGGGAAACGTCCCGGATCGAACAACGTTGTCCCAGGTAGCTGCCTCTTTTATCAAACACGCCCCTAATATTCATTTCGCACCAGCGAAGTTGTTTGGTTTTGGTTAATATCCTGAATTCCACAGACTGTCCTACTTGCATGAACCCATTGGAATCGTGAATACACCTCCTCACCTCCTGCTCATCCTCTTGATAGATCAGTTCATACAAGAGAGAAGGATTCTTAAAAAATTCGTCAGGGGTATAACCAGTCAGATCATTGGAGGAGGGAGACATCCAGACAATTCCGGCTTTGGAATCCAGCAACAACTCCCAATCACAGGCATAATCGGCAATCAACTGGTACGTATCCTTTTCTGTTATTGCTTTTTTAAGGTCGGTCTCGAGAAAGTAATACTTTTCTCGAAGAAGCGACAACTCATTTTCAAGCGTCTGCATGCGTCCTTCCGGGGTAGGCGACAAAGAATGATTCATGTATTTTCAGATTTCAACATTTTACCTAACATCAAAAATACACAATTCTTATAGATAACACTTTATAAATATATTGCACCTAGCTAATCCCTGTTCCCAACAAAAAAAAAGAGTGCCGAAGCACTCCTCAGTTATCGTTAACCTTGAAGGGTTTAAAAATCTTCAAGGCATAATATCAGACGTTCTCGGGGACAATGTAAGGAGCCCTGTAGTTCCGGCTCAACATTCTGTCGGCTTCAGGATCATTGACGAATGACTCCGAAGTAGGATTGAAGGTTAGGACCCTACCGGTACGATAGGCAATGTTGCCCAGATGTGCAAGGGCAGACGATAGATGTGCACTCTCTACCGGAGCGTGCAGCATAGAAGCATCGTGTGCGCGTACTGCATCGATGAAATTCTTGAAGTGGTCACCACCCTCCTTGCCTTTCTTCCCGGGAGTCTTGTCGTTGCCCAGATAGGTCTCATAGGTATCGTAGCCCTTGATCACCATGTATCCCTTGTCTCCGTAAAAAATATTTCCGACGGAGGAACCATCTTCTGCATTCGTATACCAGGGTCGGACTTCAAACTGGATGATCTTTTTCTGATCGGGATAGTGGTACATCGACGAGAGTACCTCAGGAGTCTCCTTACAGTCATCCCATAAGAATTTACCTCCCATGGCTGTAATTTTGGTAGGCAGACCAACATTTAATCCCCACATACACAGATCTGTCTCGTGAATTCCCTGATTTCCGACATCACCATTGCCGTAATCCCAATGCCAGTGCCAGTTGTAATGAACGATGTTTTTTGTAAACGGTCGCTTTGGGGCCGGACCCGTCCAGATATCATAATCCAGTCCGGCTGGAACCGGTTCCATGGGTTTATTCCCAATGTCCGGCCGGCTCCGGAACACGAGTCCCCTGGCCATATACACATTCCCAATGTACCCGTCACGCAACAATTGAATCGCCTCCCGGATGGCCACTGAACTTCTCAATTGAACACCGTGTTGTACAATTCGGTCGTATTTGTGTACAGCCTCAACCATTTTACGGCCTTCCCAGATGTTGTGGGATCCCGGCTTTTCTACATAAACATCTTTACCTGCCTGGCATGCCCATATGGTGGCCAGCGTATGCCAGTGGTTGGGGGTGGCTACCGTCACTACGTGCAGTTCCTTGTCGTCGAATGCCTTGCGCATATCCTGCACCACCTTCACCTTCTTTCCATATTTTTTCTGAAACTCCTCGGCACGCTGGTTCCCGACATTGAGATCAGGATCCACGAAGGTGGTAATTTCCAAATTTTTTTGTGCCATTAATCCTTCAATGTGACTCTTTCCGCGCCCGTTGACCCCCAGTACCGCAGCATTTACCCGGTCGTTGGCCCCGAAGGCCTTTGCCGGAATGATACTGGGAATGGTGAGCAATGCAGATGCTGCAGCAGTTTTCTGAATGAAACTCCTGCGTGAATGATGGTTATTTTCTTCCATAGAGGGTAAATTATTAGTTGTTGAAAGGAATCGTTCTTATGTTCAGCCTATGGCAAATTTATCAAAAATTCCGGGCAAATCTTCTGGTTGCAAATCTTGCATTAAAAGAAATGGTGAATTCTGAAATCGGCATTTTTTTGGGAACCAGCCGTAAATCTAATCCCTCTTTTCTCGCTCCGAAAACTCCATCAAAAATGCCTTGATGAATCCGTCAATGTCGCCATCCATCACGGCTTGTACATTGGATGTTTCAAAATCGGTACGGTTGTCTTTCACCAGCTTGTAGGGCTGCATTACATACGAGCGTATCTGTGAACCCCATTCAATCTTCATTTTAGTCGCCTCCAGTTTGGTCTGGGCCTCCATTCTTTTCCGAAGTTCCATTTCATACAATTGGGATTTCAGCAACCGGATGGCATTTTCCTTGTTTTGTAGCTGTGAGCGAGATTCCGTATTCTCGATGATGATCCCGGAAGGAGCATGCTTTAGCCTTACTCCGGTCTCCACCTTGTTGACATTCTGTCCTCCTGCTCCGCCGGACCGGAAGGTGTCCCAGGATATATCGCCGGGGTTGACCTCAATTTCAATGGTATCATCCACCAACGGAGAGACGAAAACGGAGGTGAAGGAGGTCTGGCGCTTGCCCTGTGCATTGAAAGGAGAGATCCTGACCAGCCTGTGCACACCATTCTCACTCTTGAGGTATCCATAGGCAAAATCGCCTTCAATCTCCAGCGTAACACTCTTAACCCCAACATCTTCTCCAGGAAGAAAGCTGGCTTCTCTTACCGTATATTTGTGTTTTTCCGCCCAGCGCAGATACATCCGCATCAGCATATCGGCCCAGTCGTTCGACTCCGTTCCGCCGGCACCCGCATTTATTTTTAAGACGGCTCCCAGACGGTCCTCTTCCCTTCTGAGCATATTCTTCGTCTCCAGGTCCTCAATGGCAGTCCGGGCCTCCGTAAAATGGCTCTCTACTTCCGCATCAGTGGCTTCACCGGCTTCACTGAATTCAAAAATAACCTGTAGCTCCTCGACCATGTTGTTGACGGTACTGAAACCATCCGTCCACTGTTTGATGGTTCGAATCAGCCGCATATGGGCTTCTGCCTCTTTGGGATTGCCCCAGAACTCCGGATCCTGGGTTTTTAGCTCCTCCTCCTCTACTCGGATAAGTTTACTATCGATGTCAAAGATACCTCCTCAGCGCATCCCGGCGCTCAACTAGCTCTTTGAGTTGCTCTTTCAATATCATGGCTGTTGCGGTTATGTTAAACGTTGCGCAAAGGTAAGAATTAATGTGGTTGACGGAGGGTCAATGTCTGATGGTGTGATTTACGACAAACGATATCGGCTAATCGTTATCAAGCCGCGCTGCCGAGAAATAAGGAGAACCTCCTTCCACCATAACCAAACAGGATTCTTTCCGTATTGAACTCCTATTTGATTCTCTCCAACAACTTCACAGCCAGATCGACCTCAAAACCTCTGCCCTGGGCAAAAGCAAGCAACTTGCCCTTTCTTGTATAGGCCTCTTCCGCCCCTAACGATTTCGCTTTCGCGGAAAGCAGATCGAGCAACACCTCCTGGTAAGCCTGCTGTGGCAAATTGGCCAGTGCTTGCCTGATACAATTTTCTTCTACCTGCTTCATTCGAAGGGAATAGGCCAGCTTAATCCTGCCCCATTTGTTGAATCTGAATTTGTCGTTTACAAAACTGTTGGCATACCGCTGCTCATCAATGAATTTTTCCTGCTGCAAATATTCGATGAGTCTAGAGGTTTCTACATCGGATAACTGCCATTCCCGGCATTTTAATTCCACATCGAAGCTGCATTTCTCCGCCTTGCTGCAAATCTCGGTGGCTTTTACGAGGGCTTCCCTGTAGGTTAACGATGTCCTGAAATGATCCATTTGGCTATATTTTTGCTGGCAAATTCTGCCGTTTAAAATGATTCGGCTTAAGCAATGCAACTTTGTCCTTCATAAATGGTCTCCACTGCAAAATTATCCTCCCTTGCGACAAAGACAAAAATACCATTTTCCTGCCGTGAAATAAAGCATTCAATTGTAAAGTAATTACCTGAACTTCATCCCATCGACCAAACTCAAGGACACTTTCTCCCCCCCCCACAATGATATCAGGGAAAGGCGTGATATCCAATACCTTCCAGAAAAATTAAATCCAAAAAATGAAATTAATCTATTTTCAAAACTATTCTAAGAATTACCACCAATCATCAATATCTCAGATATTTGTTTAAATTTGAATAGGTGCTAAAAATGGAGTCATATTTTTTGTAATAAAATCAGAATATGGAGCAAAGCTTAATCCGGAATTTAAATACATACAATCTGCTCACATCCTTACAAGCTGAGTTAAGCACCTTACCCTCCGAAATAAAAATCAGCGAATTCATATACAGTTCCTTTAAGAAAATTGAATTTATTTCAGATTGCAGGGTCTGTCTTTTGACTGAAAGTAATCCCACTGGCGATCTTATCAATATTATTTGTAATAATTGCATTTATTACAAAAATCCAGAGGAAATTTTAACATTTGACTGTGCTTTGATGCACGAAAAAGGGATCAACATCCTACCCTTGAAAACGGAAAGTAGTCTCTTTGGATCCATTTCATTTCGAATTGACGGAGAGATGTCCTCTCATTTGTGGAATGCACTGACCAATTTTGGACATACGCTTGCCTTGCAGCTTGAAAACAGGCGACAAAAAGAGCAAATAGAAGTCTATCATTCTGAAATAGAAAAATATAAAAACGCACTTCATCAACGTAATCAACCTCAAACCGTTCAATTCAGGAACACTATGCGGCCCATCGACAAGCATTTTGCCGAGATGGAAAGATTCAAAACAGCACCTGAAGAAAAATTTTCCGCAGCATTCAGGAATAGTCCCGTATCGATCGTACTGTCAACGCCCGATGAAGGTACAATTCTGGATGTTAATGATTTTTTTCTGAATTACCTGGGATACGAAAAGGAAGAGCTAATTGGGCGAACCATTTCAGATCTGGGTATATATCAAGACCCCTTTGAGCGGGATAGCCTGATGGAGGAGCTCAGAACGAACCATTTTGTTTTGGGTCGGGAGTGCCGTTTTAAAACCAAGTCCGGTTCAGTTACGACGGGTCTGGTTTCCATCACTTTTTTGAAAATTGGTGACCAAACCATTCAACTCTCGATTGGTACCGATATCACCGAAAGAAAAATGGTCGAAGATTCCCTGAAATTGAGCGAAGAACTTATCAGGAAGGCGTTCCTGATAAGCCCGGATTCCATCAACATCAACAGGCTGGCTGATGGATTGTATGTCAACATCAACAGGGGGTTTACTGAAATAATGGGCTATGCAGAAAAGGACATTATCGGCAAAACTTCTTCCGAAACAAATATTTGGGTCGATCCCGTAGACAGGGAATATCTGGTGAAAGGGCTTAAAAATGAAGGGTATGTAACCAACCTAGAAGCCAAATTCAGGAAGATGGATGGATCCTTTACAACGGGTCTGATGTCGGCTTCCATCATTGAACTCGCAGGTGTACCCCATATTCTGTCTATTACCAGGGATATCGGCCATCTTAAAAAGATACAGGAGGCTTTGCAGGAAAATGAAGAGCGGTTCAGAAGAATATTCCAGGAGGGAAAGATCAGTATGGCCCTCTTCGGGAAGGAATCAAATTTACTGAAGATCAACGATGCCTTCTGCAAAATGACAGGATATTCAGAAGATGAACTGCTTGAAATGAATTTCACAGATATCTCCCAACCAGCCGACAGGGAAGATACAATGAACAGGATCAAGGATTTGTACAACAATCACATCCCGGTCTATCAGGCTGAAAACAAATATATCAGGAAGGATAAATGCGAGGTGTGGGGATCTGTCAGTATAAGCGCCATGCGGGATCAGTCTGGAAATTTTATCTATTTCATTGTGGTCATCAACGATATCACCGAGCGAAGAATGGCCGAAGAAGCCCTGATCCAGAACAATCTTAGGCTGGAACTTGCCATGAAATCGGCAAAAATGGCCTGGTGGGAGATGGATTTCGATACCGGCAATATGATCTTTGACAAACGTAAATCCGAAATGATCGACTTTCCTCCGGAAAAATTCAAACACTACAATGATTTTCTTCAATTGGTCCATCCGAATGATGTGAAAGGCATCCTCACTTCCATGGAAGGACATATGGCAGGAACCACTGAAAAATATGAGGCGGAATACAGGTTAATGACCCACTCGGGAAAATACAAGTGGTTTTACGACATTGGAACCATCATTCGGGACCCACAGAATAACCTCCCGGTAAGGATCAGCGGCCTGGTTATCGATATCTCTGAACTAAAACAAAACGAAGAGGAACTAATCAAAGCCAAGGATCTTGCAGAACAAAGCGACCGTTTAAAGACTGCTTTCCTCGCCAACATGAGTCACGAAATCCGGACCCCGATGAACGGCATTCTCGGATTCGCCAGTCTCTTGAAAATACCCAATCTATCGGGCGATGAACAACAATCGTACATTGCACTGATTGAAAGAAGCGGCGTACGGATGCTCAACATCATCAATGACCTGATAACCATTTCCAAAGTTGAATCCGGGCTGATGGACCTTGCTGTTTCGACTACCAACATCAACGATCAACTTGATTTTCTTTACCACTTTTTCAAGTCAGAAGCCAATCAAAAAGGCATTCAACTGACTTTTATCTGCCCCCTTCCATTGAAGGAAGCGGTTGTTTCGACGGATCGCGAAAAACTATATTCCATTCTCAGCAACCTGATCAAAAATGCCCTAAAATTCACAAAAAAAGGAAGTGTGGAATTCGGATACCACTTCAAGAATGAGTCCTTTATTTTCTATGTCAAGGATACAGGCATGGGGATTCCCAAGGAAAAACACGAGGCTGTTTTTAATCGGTTTGTCCAGGCCGATTCAAGTTTATCAAGGGGTTATGAAGGTGCAGGATTGGGCCTTTCCATCTCCAAGGCCTATGTTGAGATGCTTGGGGGAACCATCTGGATGGAGTCGGAGTCCGGCAAGGGCACCCTGGTTTCTTTCTCCCTGCCGCGTAACCTGGGATCTTCCATTGAATTGCCTTCAATGGAAGAAGATGAGGTGGTTCACCATCCAAAATCAATGAACAATGTCATTCTGGTGGCAGATGATGACGAGGATTCAATGCTCTACCTTAGCATCATTCTGGGAAATACCGGAAGCAAAATCTACAAGGCAACAACAGGAGAACAGGCAGTGGAACTCTGCCGCAATCATGACGACATTAACCTGGTTCTGATGGACATTAAAATGCCTAAAATGGATGGCCATACTGCTGCCAAATTAATCCGGGATTTCCGTCCCGATCTGCCCATCATCGCACAGACTGCCTACGCCCTGGACAAGGAAAAGACCAAGTATGGCGGAATATTCAATTCCTACCTAACCAAACCGGTACGCGCAGATGAGCTCAAACAAAAAATAAAAAAATACTTACTAATTTGATTCGTCTTCTTCTCTATCCAGGGGAAATACCCCGTATGTGCATTTCCCCTGGATAATGCCATTTGCAGTACTATTTTTTTCTGTACCCCAGTTCTCTTTCGCTTCAAAAAAAAAAGCGACCTAACCTATTTGATTTGTTACTATTAAATTATTACATTTGGCTAACCTTTTTGTGCCTATACCTTTTTGTTACCTGTTTTTTTAATTACCTATACCTTTTTGTTGCCTATCCCTTGTTTGCCTAACCTTAAAAAAATCCATGATTGATGAAAAAATTAATTACCGTGAGCACCTTGAATTTTTAGAAAAAGAAAATGCCCTCCTTCGGGAAAGCTGCAAAAAATTCAATCTGCTGAATGAGTGGTTCTTAGATATGATGAATTTACCTGATCTGGAAAGCATCTACAGGAATATTCTTACTTGTCTGGAAAAACACATTCCCAATACCATTTTGCTTTTCAATGTGATCAATGAATTGCACAATGAGTCCACTCTGGTCGAGGTTGCAGGAATTACCAATGGCCTGTTGCAAAGACTCATCCATGTCGCGGGGTTCAACCCCATCGGCAAAGTCTACAAACTTATACCGGAACACAACGATTACTGCCGTACCGGAAAACTCGTTGAATACAAGGATGGCCTGGCACAGTTTTCGGCTTCGGAACTAAGCCACCCGTTGGCCAGCATCATCGAGAAACTAATTGGCCTTCGCCAAATTCATACCATCGGCATCCTCAATGAGGGGAAACTGCTGGCAACCATTCACTTTTTCACCTTTGGCAACAAGGGCAAAATTGACAGGGAATTTATTGAATCACTGGTCAACCATGCAGCGCTCGTCATTCAGAAAAAATTAACTGCACGGGAATTGAAAGAGAGTGAGATCCGTTTTAAAGCACTCCACAATGCCACATTTGGCGGTATTGCCATCCACAACAATGCAATCATCCTGGATTGCAACCAGGGTTTGTCTGAATTGACAGGATACCCAATGGAGGAATTAATCGGAATGAACGTGTTGCAACTCGTAGCGGAATCCTCCAGAATTTTTCTGTCCGAGCGGATAAAAAATCCTGACGACAAACCCTATGAAGCGTTAGGATTGAAGTTGGATGGTAAAGAATTTCCACTGCGAATGGAAGGCAGAAACGGTCCCTACAAAGGTAAAATAGTCAGAACCCTTGAGTTAAGAGATATCTCGGAACAGAAAAGAAACGAAATCGAACTATTGAAAGCCAAGGAACGGGCCGAAGAGAGCGATCGTCTCAAGTCTGCCTTTCTGACCAACATGAGTCACGAAATTCGTACCCCTATGAACGGGATACTGGGATTTGCAAGCCTGCTGAAAAATCCGAAACTCACTCCCTCAGAAGTGCAGGAGTATTTCAACATCATTGAAAAAAGCGGTCTGAGAATGTTAAATATCATCAATGATCTGATTACCATTTCGAAGTTGGAATCCGGCCTGATGGACCTGATCTTCTCCTCCACAAACATCAATGCCCAGATGGACTTTATGTTGAACCTGTTTAAGGCTGAAGCTTACCAGAAGGGCATCCGACTGACTCTGAACAATTCATTCCCATCAGAGGAAACGGTGCTAACAACAGATCGCGAGAAATTTAATGCCATATTGGTTAACCTGATAAGAAATGCCTTGAAATTTACGCAAAAAGGCACGGTCCAGTTTGGGTACCAGGAGAAGGGCGACAAACTGGAATTCTATGTGACGGATACAGGAATAGGTATCGCGGAGGAAAAGCAGAAGGCCATCTTCGAACGTTTTATCCAGGTAGATTCAAGTTTGTCAAGAGGCTATGAAGGTGCCGGACTGGGCCTATCCATTTCAAAGGCATACATTGAATTACTTGGCGGGGAAATGTGGCTCAAGTCAGAATTGGGAAAAGGAACTACTTTCTATTTTACCCTACCTTACCGGAAACACTTAATGACCACGTCGGCCAAAGAGTTTCCTGTTTCATCCGAAAACGGATCAAAATTCAAAAACAAAACGGTATTGATTGTAGAGGACGACGACGACTCACTCATGTATCTCTCCATTTTACTTAGAAACACGGGATGCAAAATATTCAAGGCAAGTACCGGCGTACAGGCAGTAGAACTTTGTCACCACTATGACGAAATCAACCTGGTGCTGATGGATATCAAGATGCCACAAATGAACGGATACCTGGCGGCAAAACTGATCAAGGAGTTTCGTCCAAACTTGCCAATTATAGCGCAATCTGCCTATTACCTCGATATGGGAAAATATGGCGATATTTTCAGCTCTTTCCTGTCAAAACCAGTCAGACCGGAGGAGTTGAAACAAAGGATTGAAGAGTGTCTCTATTCAGAGATTTATTAGAACCAGCATCAATCCCTTCAATATAATTCGGGTACTTCACGGAAGTACCCTTGCCAGATTTTTGACAGAACGTTCTGTTGAATTGAAAAAATTATTGTTAATTAGTTCCTGAATCCCGCAGCAAATTTCAATCCAAATTTACCAACAGTTAACCATTCAGAATGCAAACCTACATTTCCATACTCAGAGGAATCAACGTTGGTGGAAACAGAATCCTTCGGATGGCGGATCTTCGTGACTGGTATGCCAATCTTGGATTCGAACAAGTTCAATCCTTTATTCAAAGTGGAAATCTCCTCTTCAGGTCCGTCCTGCAGGAAACCTCAAATCTGGAATCGGCCATTGCCAGGAAGATTTTTGATGAAAGTGCGCTCCAGGTGCCTGTCGTCGTTTTGGAAATGGACCAGCTCAATAAAATAGTTGATTTAAACCCTTTTCTGCTCCAAACGGGAATAAATCCGGAGAGCCTGCATGTAACTTTCCTGTCAGAAACACCTTCCGGGGAGTTGCTGGATCGAATAATGGGTAACGACTATCTGCCCGACCAGTTCTACTTATCAGACAAACAGGTGTACCTTTATTGTCCAAACGGATACGGCAACACCAAGCTAAACAACCACTTTTTCGAATCTAAATTGAAAGTGACTGCCACTACCCGAAACTGGAAAACACTTGTCCAACTTGTCAATCTGGCCAAAGAACAACAAAGCGGATCGGCAGACTAGCTCCTTCAATGCAAAATAAACAGGCTCCTAATTAACCTTAACAAATGAAAAACAAGACGATTAAAATCATCGCCATTCTCTTAATACTCGTGGTCGGAAATTATTTATTTTTTGTGTACAAGGTGAGTCCAAATAAATTCGATTTTTTTTAAGGATTTGCAACGGGTATTTTGTCAGGGATATTAATCATTCGTTTGTTAAAAATTTCTCTTTTTAAGTAAACGTCAGGATTTCCCTGTTTCCCTTGATAACTTTGGCAAGTAAAATTCAGTATAAAATAGATTATGATCGAAAATCAATGGTATGTCATTCTCGAATCGAAAGAATTAAACTGCAGGCGTCCGCTCAGGATAAAAAGGCTGAACGAGCAACTAGTCTTGTGGCGGGATGAGACGGGTTCAGTCTGTTGTCTGGCCGATCGGTGCTGCCACCGCGGAGCTTCGCTGGGTTGCGGCAAATTGGTGAACGGCAAACTCGCCTGCCCGTTTCACGGTTTCCTGTTTGACAAATCGGGAGTCGTTAAACTGATTCCTGCCAATGGATCAATCGGAAAAATTCCGGAAACGATGAAAGTAAGGGCGTATTCCACTTTTGAGGCCTGTGGTCTGATCTGGCTGTGGTGGGGTACGGAAGAGCCACGCAGCAGGGAACCATTCTTTTTCAGAGAGCTGGCAAATTTTAGCTATTCCAGCTTCAAAGACCACTGGAAGGTGCACTATTCGAGGGCCATTGAAAATCAGCTGGATGTGGTACATTTGCCATTCGTTCACGGAAACACCATCGGCCGCGGAAAAAAAACGGTGGTCAACGGACCAGTGGTCACACTCGAGCAGGAGCTACTTACCTTTTACGTGAACAATGTGAAAGACACAGGTCAAACGATTCCGTTAAGATCAGATGAGATCATTGACTACCAGAAACTTTTCCATCTTCAGTTTCATTATCCCAACATCTGGCAGAACTTCATCTCAGACAAAATAAGGGCTTTCGCAGCATTTGTCCCAGTCGACGAAGAGCAAACCATCATCTACATCCGGTATTACCAGCGAATGGTCCGGATTCCGCTCCTACGGCAATTGTTCAACTATCTGGGTAAAATATCAAGCATCATCATCCTCAGACAGGACAAAAGGGTCGTTGAGACGCAACTGCCCTCAAAATCAGAATACAAAATGAATGAACAGCTCATTCAGGGCGACAGACCCATCCTCATCTACCGGAAACACAGGCAGTTTCTGATGGATAACAAACACGAAAAATAGCAGGCTTTGGCAAAAGCCACCTTCAACATGGAAAAACCAAAAACATATTGCGAAGCCGTCGAAGGCTATTCCTCCACCAATGTCCACCGAATTTACCACGACAAAGCTTACGGATTTCCCATCGAATCGGACCATGAACTATTTGAACGGCTGATCCTTGAAATATTCCAGGCAGGGCTAAGTTGGAACACCATCTTAAACAAGCAGGGAAATTTCAAGGCGGCCTTTCACCACTTTCATCTGCAAACGGTCGCTTCTTACCAGGAAGCCGACAGGCAAAGGTTACTGAACGATGCAGGAATCATTCGCAACCGTTTGAAAATAGATGCCTCCATTCACAATGCGACTGTGATCATTCAATTGCAAAAGGAATTTGGTTCCTTCAAAAATTGGTTGGACCACCACCATCCCAAAACCAAACCGGAATGGGTGCTCCTTTTTAAGAAAACGTTTAAATTTACAGGGGGCGAGATTGTCAATGAATTTTTAATGAGTACCGGCTATCTGCCTGGTGCACATACCGAAAATTGTCCAACCTACAGGGAAATTCTCATTGCCAGTCCGGCCTGGTTGAAAGGTTAAATTAAAACAGCGTTCACGATGACAACAAAGGCAAAACCAGACTTGCCCATATTGGCCTTTTGCTCACTGGCAGACTGGGAAGTGTGGCTCGAAACGAACAACGGGGTTTCGCAGGGCATCTGGCTGCAATTTTTCAAGAAGGGGTCAGGCACGCCAACGGTTGTCTATGCGGAGGCATTGGATGGAGCGTTGTGTTACGGCTGGATCGACGGACAACTTAGGCGCGGAGATGAAAAATTCTATCTGCGGCGATTTACTCCGCGCCGGAAACACAGTACCTGGTCGAAACGAAACATTGACCATATCACCCGGCTCGAAAAATCAGGAAAAATGAGACCTCCCGGATGGAAAGCCATCGAAGATGCCAAAGCGGACGGCAGATGGGAAAATGCCTATGATTCACAAAGCAATATGAAGGTCCCTCCGGAATTGATTCAATCACTTTCCGGTGATCCCGGTAGCCTGACATTCTTCGAATCCCTGGATAAGGCAAACAAATATGCCATAGTCTGGAGAATCCAATCTGCAAAAACGGATAAAATAAGGGAAAAAAGAATGAAGGTAATTCTTGAAATGTTGGCAAGGGGAGAAAAAATACATCCCTGACAGAATTTTCATCCATTCCTGATTACAAAACCAGTGGGTACCATGAATTTGCAAACCAAGATCACGGATTTTCTTTTTCGCCGACAAAAATTGCTCGGTATGATCATCGTATTCCTTTTCTTATCCCTCGTAGCTTTTCGATTTGACAGCCAAACTGTTAGTTTGATCTGGAACGACTATCCTGCCATTGCCCTTGCCATCGCCCTGATCATTTCCGTATTTACTTTTACCTGGTTGAAACTTGAAAAACGAAAAACACAATCCTTGATCCACGACCTGCAAAACTTGCTTGCGAGACAGCATGGGACCACAAACAGCAAACTGGATGAACTAAGCAACCGACAAAAAGAGGTTTTCGATCTGATTCTCGAGGGAAAGTCTAACAAGGAAATAATGGCAAAACTGCACATCGAGCAAAGCACCCTTAAAACCCACATCAATCAGCTCTACAAAATCCTTGAAATCAAAAATCGAAAAGAGGTTAAACGAATTGATAAAGAATTAATTAAAAAGCACTAAACCCACATTCAACCCTCTGCTCCACCCTTTTTCAACCCCAAATATTTTTTATCTGATGATTTTCGTCTGTAAGCTTGTATCGTTAATCAATAAAAACAATTTCAGATGAAAAGGAAAAAACTTTGGATGAGTGCAACACTGATGTGTGGTTTCTGCGCAATAGCATTTACTTTTGACAACCACGGGATTTACTGGCTCTGGGCCGATGCTCGTCCTGCCGCCTGGATTCTGCTGATGGCCACGATGCTCTTTGGAGCGATGTGGTACGCTTCTGCAAAAAATGGAAAAGAAAGACAAACCCGATCCTGATTTTTCGAGTCAATTCACCGTTGAGCCGCTGACAAACGCCAACTGGTCAAAATTCGTGCGACTATTTGGAAACAATGGAGCCTGCGGAAATTGCTGGTGCATGTATTACCGGCTCAGCAAAGCCGATTACCTGGAAGGAAAAACCGATGGCGGAAACAAAGCCGCCATGCATCGGTTGGTAATGGAGAGACTCCCCACCGGACTCCTCGCCCTTGTGGAGGATGAACCAGTAGCCTGGTGTGCCCTGGCCCCAAGAGAACATTTCTGCAAGCTCGAAAAATCAAGAGTACACAAACGAATCGATGACAAGGCGGTTTGGTCGATTCCCTGTTTCTTTGTCGCCAAAAAATACCGAAGAGCAGGCATTTCACTGGAACTGCTGAAAGGGGTCATCGGCTATGCCGAAGAAAATGGCATCCAATTCCTGGAAGCTTATCCAACGATTCCTACCACAGTGTCGCTTCCCGACTCTTTTCTATGGATTGGCTTGTACAAGACGTTTGAAAGGGCTGGGTTTAAAATCGTGGACAGAACTTCAAAGAACAGGCCAATGGTCCGATACGATACCAGCAGGAATGAAAATCCAAAATAAAGACGAAAAATGGATCTGAGATTGCAATTTGACACTTCAGACATCGAATGGGAACTGGTGGCTGCCATACTTAAGGAGATTGGAATGGCTTATCATCTTGCAGCACTCCACAAACGAGCCTTTGAAAACAGTTGGGTGGTGGTTTTTGCTTTCAAGGAAACACAAATGATTGGTTTTGGTCGGGCCATTTCGGACGGAGTCTACCAGGCAGCGCTCTATGACGTTGCAGTTTTGCCAGATTACCAGGGACTAGGCGTAGGGAAGAGGATCGTGGAGAACATCGTGAGCCGGTGTCCCGGATGCAACCTGATGCTTTATGCTGCTCCCGGGAAGGACAAGTTTTACGAGAAATTCGATTTCAGAAGGATGTTGACGGGAATGGCCCTGTTTACAAATGCACAGAAAATGAGGGAGCGGGGATTTACCGAATGAATTCGCCCTTCCCTAACAACCAAAAATGATGAACAGACGAAAAGAGTTGAAAGAGGAATACCGTCAGATGAAATTCAAAATGGGAGTATTCAAGCTAACCAATCTGGCAAATGGCAAGATCTTCATTGGTGGCAGCCTGGATCTGGTTGCCGCCTGGCATTCCCTTAAATTTCAACTGGAGCTGGGCACCTATCCCAACCATACACTTCAGCAAGATTGGAAGTCATATGGTTCGGAGAATTTTACCTACGAAATCGCTGAAGAGATCGAGCAGGAGGAAGAATCGAACCTGGATTGGGTCAAAGAGGTTAAAGCCCTGAAGGAATTGGTGGAAGAGCTGGTTCAACCCTATGAAGAAAAAGGATACAATCAGAGGAACAAACGATGTTAAAAACTGGTAACTTCATCAGCAAAAGGAATCTAACAAATTCAAATGTACGAACAATGACCGAATACTGGGAATCAAAATTCCAACAAGAAGGGGCACTTTGGAAATTTGAAGCGGCCGATTCGGTCAGGATGGCTTCGGAGTTGTTCCAAGCCGAGAATTTAAATCACCTTCTGATTCCCGGTATGGGTTATGGCCGGAATGCAAAATATTTCCTAGACCATCACTTCGAAGTAACCGGCATTGAAATATCAGCCTCTGCCATCGGTTTGGCCAGATCGAATGGACTGGATTGCAGGATTCACCACGGTTCAGTTACCGATATGCCTTTCGA
>CAINVV010000113.1 GCA_903854235.1 uncultured Bacteroidia bacterium
AATGACCTTCCGGCTTTCGGATCAGGATATGGATCGGCTGGACAGGAAAAGTTCCATTTTCAAATAGACTCCTTCAGATTTCTACTTTTACCGTTTTTTTATTAGGTTGATTTCAGCTTGGGATAGTCAGCCATGCGAGGAGGTCGGCCAGCATCTCTCTGTTGATGCCGTGTCCTTCGTGGTACTCTTTATAGGCAGGCTGGATTCCCAAAGATTTTAAATAGATAGCACAACTTCTGGCATAGTCGATGTTCAGCATCCGGTCTTCTATCCCGTGTGAAATGAAAACTCTCAGGTGCTGAAGTTCAACAGGGGAGGCTATCTTATGTTTCACCTCTTCCGGCAGTCTGCCGCTCATGGCAGCAATGCCTTTGAAAAGTTCTGGTGCAGTCAGTCCGGCACTGTAGGACATAATCGCACCCTGACTGAAGCCGCAGAGGTAAACTGCACTTTCGTCAATGTGGTGTCTTTCTTTTAACTCCTCGATGAATTGCAAAATCATCCTCCTGCTTCTTTCCTCCTGTTCAATCTGAATAACAGGTTTGCCGGTTGAGAAGTCCACCTGATACCATGCATATCTGCCTGCTTCCAGCGTATAGGGACCTCTGGCCGAGACCACCAAAAACTGATCGGGTAGCTGATTGGCAAAGGAGAAGAGATCCTTTTCGTTGCTACCCACTCCGTGGAGCAACAAAAGCAAGGGAGCCCTGTCCTTTTTTAGTTTGGGTTCCCTGACAAGATAGTGAAGTAGTGCATCCTGTTTTTCGTCGCGCCTGTTAGGCGCTGTCGTATCCATGGGATATTTTATATTGCTGTTAAAATTAGTAGTAGCAATGGATTATTATTTTGAAAACCGCCCTAAAAAATCATTAATAATGAGTATCTTGCTTCCAATTATTCATTCATAATAAAGAAATCATGGAACCTAAAATTGCCCAAAAAGCACCTTGTGTGGTAGAACTGGAAGCCGGGAAAGAGTACTATTGGTGTGCCTGTGGCGAAAGTAAGGGCCAGCCTTTCTGCGATGGCTCACACAAGGGAACCGATTTCAAACCTTTGTTGTTTGCTGCGAAAGAGACGGGAAATGCCTATTTGTGCGGTTGCAAAAAGTCAAGCAATCCGCCTTTTTGCGACGGGACGCATAAAAGCCTCTAACCTATCCGGACTTACCTTCTTTCACTTAAACCTGCATGGGCACTTCCATCAGCAGGAATTCGGCGTTGCTGTTGGCCGTGAGGGCAAAGCTGTCCACTTCCCAAATCCCAAATCCATCCCGCGGCTTTAGCTGCTGGCCATGGATGGTGACCTCCCCGCTGAAGACAAAGGCATACACTCCGTTTCCCTTTGACTTTAGAACGTATTCCGCCTGCACTCCCTGATCGAATTTACCCAGATGAAACCAGGCATTCTGGTGGATCCAAACTCCTTCGTCCTCCCTGTTGGGGGAGAGAATCTGCTGCAGTTTGTTGACGCGATCCGTTAGATTCAGAGTGATCTGGTCATAGCGGGGCGTTACGTTCTTCTTATCCGGGAAAACCCAGATCTGTAGAAACTTAACGGTGCTGTCCTTGTTTTTGTTGTATTCGCTGTGATAGATCCCGGTGCCTGCACTCATTACCTGCACATCCCCGTGCCGGATAACAGAGACATTGCCCATGCTGTCCTTGTGTTCGAGATCTCCTTCCAAAGGAATGGAGATGATCTCCATGTTGTCGTGGGGATGCGTGCCGAAGCCCATCCCACCCGCTACGGTGTCGTCATTCAAAACACGCAACGCGCCAAAATGAATCCGCTGAGGATCGTAATAATTGGCAAAACTAAAGGTATGCCGGCTGTGTAGCCATCCGTGGTTGGCATCTCCACGGGACTCAGCTCTATGTAGAATTGTATTTTCCATGTTAATTGTTGTATGATCAGGTATACGAGAATTGAAAGGGAAAGGATAACAGTTGAAAAGGCAAATGACCTTGAAATCACTCCTTTTTTCCGGATATTACAACAGATTTTCCGAATTGTGATACGGGTAAAAGTTGGGCAAATCTATTTTTGTAACATCGAATCAATCGGATTTTTTCGATCAGGCGATTGGCGTAAACAAGGAACCAGGTCAAATTGTTACAAGGAACAGGAATACAGCATAATCATAATTTAATCAGCAAATTTCAAAAAAATGGAACCAAAAATTGCCCAGAAAGCACCCTATGTGGTGGAATTGGAAGAAGGAAAAGAGTATCACTGGTGTGCTTGTGGCCAGAGCAAGAACCAACCATTCTGCGATGGCTCTCACAGGGGAACTGAATTCAAACCATTGTTTTTCAATGCCAAAGAAACAGGTAAAGCCTATTTGTGCGGTTGCAAAAACTCAAAGAATCCGCCATTTTGCGATGGTTCTCACAGAAATCTCTGATCTGAACAACTCCCCGGAAGTGAATCGGTCGGAATTTATTTTCCTCCATCCACTAAGGGAATCATTTAAGGAAGCAGCTGTTTGAAAATGCAGCTGCTTCTGTTTTTTCCTGCATTTTTTCGTGCCAGACCGACCATAAAAGGGGGGTACACAAAGCAACCATACCAGGCACGAATGTCCGGAAAGAGGGCCTCCAATCCTGATGAAACGGGAATATCAGAAAATGGAAAGTGCCAGAACAATGGCGGTAGCCAAAGCCGCTAAAATCCAGATTACTTTTCTTTCAAATGCCAGCATCCTGTCACATTCGACAATTCTCTGCATTAGCTTCTCCTCTCCGGGTTTTAATTCCAATGCCCGCTCGTAATAAATTCTGGCGGGTCTCAAAAGTTCGATTTTGAAAAAATCGTCGGCATGCTCCTTCAAATCCTTGAATTTGCGTTCCACAGGAGTCTGATTGGGTTCGACTGTAATGTGTAACATATCCTTAGGTTGATGATTGACCCAAATATACTAATATTCAGGCTAATTACAACTATTTAAGGATGAAAAATGGGTTTAAAAACACACAAGAGAGGCCACTGTTGATAGGTTTCCGGTATTCTGGAGATTCTTGAAAATGGGTCAGTTGAGCTGCCTTACTTTCCAATCTGGATATCCGGATTCCAGTCTTCTTGCTGAAAATCCGTTTTCCTTCAGAATGCGCACCGCTTCATCGGCAAGCAGACAGAAGGGACCCCTGCAGTAGGCTACGATCTCTATCTCCCTGTTCAAGGTCCTGAGACTGACCTTCAACTCCTCCATTGGAATGGAACGGGCACCTGTGATGTGTCCAAAACCATATTCGGCTGTGGGCCGGAGGTCCAGCAGCAGCACGTTTCCTTCTTCCAGCATCTGCTCCAGTTCATCCAGTCCAACGGCATCCTTCGATATGAAACCCTCACGCTGTCTGTCGATCCGCCGTTGCAGTTCTGCGATCTCCTCTACGGCATATTTAGTCATTTGCAGGTAGAGCGAAAGAAATTCGTCGCTGATCAACGAATAATAGACATAATGACCCTCTTTTCTGGATCTGACAATGTTGTTGTTTTTAAGGAGCTGCAAATGCTGCGAAGTATTGGCGATACTCAGCCCGGTTCCCTTAACCAACCCTTCCACACTCTTCTCTCCCTGCGACAGCAGTTCGATGATTTCCAGTCGTCCGGGATTCGAAAGGGCTTTGAAAAGTCTGGAGAGCCCGACAAAGATCTCCTCCTTGTGGGCTACAGTATCCGTGAGGCTGGTCATTTCTTCAGAAATTTTGAAATTCCCTTTTCCAGTTCATCCCCGTGCAGGTTCCTTGCCAGGATGGTCCCATTCCCGTCGATCAGCACATTGAAGGGCAACTCCTGGATGTTATAGGTCCTGGCGACGGGTGACCGCCAGAATCTAAGATCGCTCACCTGCGTCCAGCTGATGTGTTTCTTGGCAATGGTGCCCTCCCAATCTTGTCTCTTGGCATCGAGTGAGACACCGTAAATTTCAAACCCCTTGCCATTGGTAAAAGCCGAATTCCTGAATATTTGGTAAAGTCGTGCCAATTCATCCTGTTCCTGCACGCACGGGGCGCACCAGGTTGCCCAGAAATCTATCAGTACCAGTTTTCCCTTGAGGGAGGAGAGGGGGATCAACTTCCCGGTAGGAGAGGAGAGCTCGATCTCAGGAGCTTTCTTCCCGGTTTCAGTGGGTTGCGACTGGCCGTACGAAAACGGCAGATTACTTACCAGGAAAGCCGTGAATAGCCATAGTTTCTTCATGGTAATAACGGAAATTTTATTCGTTCATCGGATAACCGTGATCGATCCAATCGACCTTGATGTTCTGCGGGAGGTTCAGCAACTTGTAGTTGGTGAATTTCATGCTGCCAAGCAATTCCATGGCCGGCCTGATGTTCGGACACCTGGAGAAAGGACAACAGCCGCAGTAGACCACGATGCTGGCATTTTTTGGCAGTTTGTCGAGCTGCTGTTTCAGTTTGTCAAGGTTGTCCTTTACCATAGCTGGGCCAATTTCGATGGAACCCTTGACGACAGCCTGCATTCCCACGCTGAAAACGATGGGTTGAGGAGCTTTGGGGTCTTTTAGCGTTTTGGCGAGATCGGTGGGGCTCAGCAACTGCTGCTGGGTCCAGGGATCACCACCCCCCTGGGATGGATATTCGGACAAGGCAAACGCAAAGGCGGAAAGTGCCAGGATGGAGAAAATCAGAATTTTTGACTTTTGCATTTTCGGAAGATTTAAATATTATTCCGGTAAATTTAATTCAATTATTCAATATAGTTATTGAATAATTGAATTTTTGACTGACAAACATGCGATTCATGCGAAAGTCAGCACCCCCTCACCGGGTGACTTTG
>CAINVV010000114.1 GCA_903854235.1 uncultured Bacteroidia bacterium
AGAATTAAATTACATTTTTATTTATCCCTACTTCTCGGGCTTCTCAGTTTTGCCGTATATCGAGGGTTAGTGATACAGAGGTAGACAGATTCACTGTCTTTACCAAGAAAAATTAGTTGCAATACATTGTCACTATTATTTCAACAAGCAGAATCAGGGGACAGAACCTGAAGATTAATTATTATATTTGCTACAACGAACCGTGTTTCCCTTTATTAATGAAACGACACTCCGGAAAATTTTTACTGTCAATTATATTTTTACTTTTAGTTTTTTCGGCTTATAATCAGACCATTCGAATAACCAATCGGGGAAGTATCTGCCAATCTGCGATCGATACAGAAAGTGGATTACTCTATTTTCTAGCCGATGATAGTTTGAAAATTGTAGACCTGAAGAGTTTTAAGTTATTGGAGAAGAGCCGATTGGCCATCCCGGAAGGTATGCTTTTTAGAGAATTGATACCAGCCGTTGCCGATAGAAAGCTTTTCCTGGTAAATAATTTTGGCGGGCAAATTTATCGATACCAACAAGGTGCTTGTCTGCGCCTTGACCATTCCTTCTCCCATCGAATGCAACTCAATTCTACCCTGTTTGCTCACCAAAACAAGATATTCCGATACGGAGGTTATGGTTTTTGGTCCTATCGAAATTTCTTCACCTATTTTGATACCCTTACCAAAGAATGGGAAATTGTTCCGCCAACGGGATCCAAAAAATTTCCTTCGGGGAGTAGTTATGGAACAGTTGTAAAGATATTTGACAATGATTGGTATGTTTTGGGTGGATTAAGACTCAATCAAAACTTACCCGAGAAAAATTTCCCCAATGAAGAATTCTGGGTGTTTCATGCTGACACAAGGGTATGGGATCTTTTGGGAATAATCGATGAGGAATTAAGAAAGCCATTTATTACTGCTATCGATTATGGCAAAATGGTGGTTCTCGTATTTAATGCCAAGACTTATGTGTTAGATATGAAGGGCAACCGGATGAAGGAGTACAATAACAGCATCGGAGCAAATTTGATCCGTTCTGAACCAACCGATTTTGTCAAATCCTATTTTTATGAGGGCAATTTTCTGATTCCAGGTTCCTCATCAAGTGACCCTGAGATCAAACTTTTTAGAATAAGTGTGGCTGATTTTTTGTATGATTATGTTGGTGAGAAATCGATCTATCAGACAAAAAACTTATTCATTGTAGTATGCTCGATGATGGTCTTTCTGATCCTTACCTTCATGTACTTGGTTTGGCGAAGGGAAAAGACGCTATCGATGAATAAAATCAAGGTAATCGACGGAAAATTTATCTTTAAGACAAGGGAGTTTAAACCTGATATGGACCAATATGGGTTGCTTCAATTTTTTCTGCGGTCAGATGAACTAACCACCAACGACTTGCTTGATTATGTGAATAAGAACCAATTGCATTATTCTCAAAATGTACGCATCCTCCACCAACTTGTAGATGAACTGAATTTTAATATCGGAATGTTACTGAAGAAAGATATCCAGGTAATTCAGAAGCAAAAATCTGCTGTCGACAAGCGAATCAAAGTGTACTCCTTGCAGAAAAAATATTTTGAGTAATTATTGCAAGTTCTTGACTGTACCATTTTGCTTGAGTTGCATCACCATTTCCAATTTCACGTACTAATGAACCATTTTCTTAGCGGATTTGTACTTTCCCTTTGATCGTATGGACACGCCGGATAGAAAAACCAGTCTCCACCGGAGTATATTGACCACCCTCTGCCGATGAGAATAGCCGGTGTCCGCCGGAGCAACTTGACCAAGTCTTAACCCCAGATAATCTGTGCACTTTATTCAAAAAAGTTGAATCAGTTCTCGTATAGATTTATGGTCGTCGGTTGAAAAATGTTCTTAGAATGGTGTCATCAACCATCGAATTCATACAAAAATCCCTCTGAATTGGATCGTCCGGCCAAGTATCAGAAAAGTGTCCTCTCCCCAAATCTTGGCGTGAACTTGGCCTATCAAAAAAAAAGACACCTACAAAATATCTGTAAGTGTCTGATTATCAATGTGACCCCGGTAAGAGTCGAACCTACAACCTTCTGATCCGTAGTCAGATGCTCTATCCATTAAGCTACGGGGCCATTGGCGTTTAAACGCGGGGACAAAGGAAAGAAATTTTTTTGAAGATTTGCTAAGGTGGTCGGATTTTTTTTCTGGCTGAAGTGCAGGGGAAAGGCATACGGGAAGTGTAAGGTAGGATGATTCAATGCCTGAACCCATCAGAAAGATCAGATCTGGATCGGTTTGTATCCCTTACCTTTCCCTCCAAGGTAACATTGGCCACGTATATTTTCGCTCGTTTATTCGTGTCAAAATTTGCCGGCACCACCCAATCATCTTTTTTTCGTGTACGAACACGTTTTTTTTCGGAGCAATTGAATGGAGAACCAATTAACCCCCTCCTTCAATGTTAAGGTTATGTGAATAATGACTAATTTTAAGGGTGGAATGGGAAGGCTACGGGCTAAAATATCTAATATTGGGTCACCAAACAAACGAGTTATGTGGTTGATCATGAATCATTCAGATCAGTAACATATCTAAATGATTGTATATTTAAATTTGAGAACTGACTCTGC
This sequence comes from uncultured Bacteroidia bacterium, assembly GCA_903854235.1. Lineage (GTDB taxonomy): Bacteria > Bacteroidota > Bacteroidia > Bacteroidales > Prolixibacteraceae > CAINVV01. The sequence goes on from CAINVV010000114.1 coordinate 2,621, forward strand.
AAAAGGGTCAGGGTTTAACAGAAGAAAAATGTTTATTCACTCTATTATTTAATCATTTGCGTTATGAGTAAATACCTCTATTTATCCATTACTCCGGAAGCATTGATTGCTTCTATGTTGCCCCCTGTTGAATTCGGGGAATACATGGCTACGGGGACCAAAAAAAGCAACAAGGGTCAGATGATCTTTTTTGAGGTCGATCTGGAACAGGTGAAAGGTGTGATTGATTTTGACTACCTGGAGAAAAATTGTGTTCGCCACGAAGATGGTACACCCAAACACTCCGTTTACCTGTCTGTGTACAGGGTACTCGAAACAATTCCCATTTCAGCGCTGAAGAATCTTTACCTCACCACCGACAACGGAGTCGTCCTTGAGTTGACTCCGACTCCGTATGACAACAATTGTGAGGAGAAATCTACCCTCCATCTTTACCAGGAGCTCTGCCCGGTCTCCCCGCAGGTTGTCAGCGAATTCTGTCCTGCTGCTTTCATGAAGGCCTTGACGGATGGCTCGCGCCACATCCAGTTGCCAAAACTGTTTTTCGTGGAGATGAAGTTGGGAGAATTGGCTTCCAATCCTGCCACAGGTTCGGCTGAACATCTTCCCTATACCCAGGTCAGGCACTTGAGAGATTGCTTGCTGTCGTTGCACGGATATGAGAAAAAAATGAAAACGGTAGTTCGTTCCTACAATGGTTCGCTGCTTTATCGTACGGTTGCGTCCGGATTCTACATTGGGTCAGGCACCGAGATGGTCTATTACCGTTATCCTTCCATGATTGAACTGGAAGATCTCAATTATGCTTTTTTGGCAACACTATAATAGTTAATAATTTTAAATATTGATCAATATGATTAGTCTACCAGGTGCAAGCTCCTTTGAAGTAATCGCCATTTGGAGTGTGTTGGTAATTGCATTTTTCGGGCTGGGATATGCCCTGCTGCTTCGGAAACAGGTCATGGCTTGTGACAAGGGCACACCAAAGATGCAAGAGGTATGGGGTGCCATCAGCGAAGGTGCCAATGCCTATTTGAGAAGGCAGTTGAAAACCATCGTTCCGCTTATTTTTGTCTTTACCATTGTCCTCTTTTTATCAGTCTACATTGTTCCTCCTACGGAATCCTCCAAACTGAGATTTGCCGGCTATTCGGATGAGTCGTTGAAGCTGATTATCGGTTTTGGCCGCGCCATGGCTTTCGTGATGGGTGCGGTATTCTCCTTGCTGGTGGGTCAGTTTGGAATGCGTATGGCTGTTCAGGCCAATGTACGTGTTGCCTCTGCCTCCCGCCGCAGTTTCAGCGAGGCTTTGAAAATTGCCTATCGTGCAGGTACCGTAACCGGGATGTTGACGGATGGATTGGGACTTCTCGGAGGTACCCTGATCTTTATCGTTTTTGGGGTTGCATCCCCGGATACCCTTTTGGGATTTGGTTTTGGGGGTACGCTGCTGGCACTCTTCATGCGTGTTGGCGGTGGAATTTACACCAAAGCAGCCGACGTAGGTGCTGACCTGGTCGGGAAAGTGGAAGCAGGTCTTCCGGAAGATGATGAAAGAAATGCTGCCGTTATCGCCGACCTCGTTGGAGACAACGTTGGCGACTGTGCCGGTATGGCTGCCGACATCTTCGAATCCTACGAAGTTACGATCGTCTCTACCTTGATCTTGGGAGTTGTACTGTTTATGACTACCCACGAACTTTCGTGGATCATCTTCCCGCTGCTGGTACGTGGTATCGGTGTACTCTCCTCCATCATTGGAACTTACCTGGTGAAGGGGGATAAAGAGGCCAAAACAAATAATGCCCTGAAGGCCATCAACAAGGGTTTCTATACCTCCGCTGCGATCAGTATCGTACTTTTCGGTATTGTTTCCTATTACTACCTGCACGACTGGAAATCCTTCCTTTCAGTAGTAATGGGGATCATTCTGGCCATTGTGCTGGATGAGATCACCAAACATTTTACGGACGGAAACTATCATCCGGTAAAAGACATCGCAAGAAATGCAAAAACCGGCTCGGCAACACTGTTGCTCAAAGGTTTAAGCTACGGATTTGAAGTAGCTGTTTGGCAGACCATTGTGATTGCCCTGACCATCTTGTCTGCAGTTATCATTTACAACGGAATGCCTTTGGTTTATGTCCTTTATGGGGTAGCGATGACGGGTATCGGAATGCTGACCTTAACAGGAAACAACGTGGCAATGGATGCTTTTGGTCCGATTGCTGACAATGCCAACGGTGTTGGTGAGTTGTCCCATCTCGATAAAGATGCCCGCAAGATCATGGATTCCCTGGATTCAACAGGCAATACCACCAAGGCGATTACCAAAGGGGTAGCCATTGGTTCGGCGGTCATTGCTGCCGTTGCACTCTTCGGATCTTTCATCACCGACGTAAGCAACGTTCAAATACAACTTGGCTTTGAAAAGAGCCAGCAATTGATTGAGACAGGTATCCGCATCTCCATGCCGATGGTGTTCATCGGAATGCTGATTGGCGGCACCATCCCCTGGTTGTTCTCTTCCCTGACCATCAATGCAGTGACCCGTGCAGCGGCACTCATCGTCGAGGAGGTTCGCCGCCAGTTCAGGATCCCGGGTATCATCGAGCGTACCGTGAAACCTGATTACCAACGTGCTGTTGACATCTGTACCATCGCAGCGCAGAAGGAACTGATTCCATTGGCGCTAATTGCTGTACTCTCTCCAATCTTGGTAGGTAGCCTCCTTGGTGTGGAAGCCCTTGGTGGATTCCTTGGAGGAGTAATCCTGTCGGGACAACTGTTGGCCGTTTTCATGGCTGGATCGGGCGGTGCCTGGGACAATGCCAAGAAGACGATTGAAGATGGCTTATACGGAGGAAAGGGATCTGAGGCGCACCACGCAGCCGTTGTGGGTGACACCGTTGGTGATCCGTTGAAGGATACCGCCGGACCAGCGCTGAACCCAATGATCAAGGTTATTAACCTGGTGTCGTTGCTGGCAGCTCCTGTCCTTATTGCCTATCAGAAACCGGGACAGTTCTCCTTTGGGTTAATTCTCACTGGGGTGATCTGTCTGGTCATTATCACAGGATCTGTCATCGTATCCAAAAGAGGTGGATTTAAAAGACCTGCAAGGATCGAATAAACTCATTCAGGTAATTTCATAGACTCCTGAAAAATAGCGTGTAATTGATGAAAACCCCTTTCTGTCACGGCAGAGGGGTTTTTTTAATTTGCTAATATGTTAATTTGCTAATGTGTTAATGAAGGAATGAGGTTTGGAGCTAACAAGTTGATATTTTTTTCGATCGGAACCGTACACGATGATAGAATGAGTCTTCGCTCGTAAAGATCAAATTGCTAACTATTAGCTGGAAGATCATCGATTTTTGGTTTTGCTCGTTTCTCGGAAACAGGCCACCGCATAAAATGGTTGGGAATTACTGAGAAAAGCCTTCCCATCTTGTCGAAGAAAGAGGTCCATTTCCGGCTTCTTATTTTCACGCCTCTCATATCTCATATCTCATAACTCATATCTTATATGTCCTGTTTCATTTTCCCAACTTCCCGTGTCCGGATTATCGAAATAAACGTATATTTGCGCTCTATCTTTATTTATTCTTAATAAGATTAAAGCGTGCGGCTATCTGATGTCGGTGAAAATAGGACTGTAGTCATTTCCAAGGTTTTGGGACATGGATCATTCAGGAGAAGAATCTCAGAAATGGGATTTGTGCCGGGAAAAGAGGTCTCCGTTTTGAAAAATGCCCCTTTCAAGGATCCTGTCGAATATCGTTTGATGGGATACAATGTCTCCTTGAGACGTGTGGAGGCTGGTCTTATTGAAGTGGTTACTCCTGAAGAGGCCCTTTTGTTGAATCCACACCGGTACGATGGCACCATTGACATGGAAGAGCTGAAGACTTCTGCCAGGGAGAAAGGACGTATGATCAGCATTGCCCTGGTAGGAAATCCCAACTGTGGCAAGACCACGCTCTTCAACCGACTTACCAATTCCAAGGAGCATGTTGGGAACTACAGCGGCGTAACAGTTGGAGCTACGAAGGCAACCCTGGAAAGAGAGGGTTACCATTTTGACCTGACTGACCTTCCCGGTATCTATTCCCTGACAAGCTATTCTCCCGAGGAACTCTATACCAGGAATTTCATTCTTCAGGAGATGCCTGATATTGTGGTGAACGTAGTGGATGCCTCCAACCTGGAGCGAAATCTTTTTTTGACCACGCAACTCATCGACATGGACATCAAGGTGGTGATCGCCCTGAACATGTATGACGATCTGCTGGCCAGCGGTTCCAAGGTGAAGCTCAAAAAAATGGCCAAACTGACAGGTATTCCCATTCTGCCAACCACGGCCTGCAGTGGCGAGGGACTCGAAGCCCTGATGGAAAAGTTGATTGAGGTGTACGAGGACCGCGATCCAATTGTGCGACACATCCACATCCATTACGGAGAGGAGATGGAAAAATCGATTGATCATATCAGGAAGGAGATCAAGAAGGACAAACCTCTTACGGCAACCTTCTCTTCCCGGTATCTTTCCATCCGATTGATTGGTAAGGACCCTGAAGCATTGACCGTGCTGGAATCCTCTTCCAATTACCAGTCCATCAAGGAAATTACGGAGCGCGAAATCGGCCGACTTGAATCGCGGCTTTGCGAAGAGAGTTCGCAACTGATAACCGATGCCAAATACGGATTCATTGCAGGAGCCTTAAAAGAGTGCTACCAGCCCGGCATCATGAACCGGATCATTGCCACGGAGAAAATTGATAAGGTGATGACAGGGAAATACCTGGGATTCCCGATTTTTCTGGGGATGATGTTCTTTACCTTTTATGCCACCTTTACCCTGGGAGCACTTCCGACGGAATGGATCATGAAGGGAGTCACCCTGCTTTCTACAGGATTGGCTTCTCTTTTAGGAAATGGAATGTTAAAGGACCTGCTGGTAGATGGTATTATTCGTGGACTGGGTAGTGTGATCGTCTTTATGCCCAATATTTTAATCCTCTTTTTCTTCATTTCCCTGATGGAAGATACCGGATACATGGCCCGTGCAGCCTTTATCATGGACAAACTGATGCACAAAATGGGACTTCACGGGAGATCCTTTATTCCGATGGTCATGGGATTCGGTTGCAATGTGCCGGCCATCATGGCAACCAGAACGATACGCAATCGGGGCGACAGGCTTCTGACGATGATGATCATCCCGTTTATGTCCTGCTCGGCACGTTTGCCTGTGTATGTCGTGCTGATATCGGCTTTTTTCCCTCATTATCCTGCCTTGGTTTTCATCGGAATCTATCTGCTTGGAATTGCAGTAGCGATTCTCTTCTCCAAGGTGATGAACCGGACCGTCTTTAAACGAAAGGAGACACCCTTCGTGATGGAGCTGCCACCATACAGGATGCCGGTCATGCGGAACTCTCTGTTGCACATGTGGGACAAGGCGAGTCAATACCTGAAAAAAATTGGTGGAACGATTTTGGTGGCCGTGGTACTTATCTGGGCACTGGAATACTTTCCAAGAAGTGACCAGAGTCATTCGACTACCCCAATGGTTCAGTCTGGAACTTCGGCAGTTCGGCCTGTTTCCCAGATGGAGCAATCTTATCTTGGTAAAATTGGGCATGCCATCGAGCCTGTAATTAGTCCGCTAGGATTCGACTGGCGAATGGGTGTCTCCCTGATAGCGGGCATTCCAGCCAAAGAGATTGTCATCGGTACGATGGCCGTTTTGTATGGGACAGAGAACGACCAGCATAAGAATGAACTGTTGCAAACTAGCCTTCAGCAACAGTTGTACGAGACTGGACCGAAGGAGGGCGAGCACGTATTCAATCAGGCTGTGGCGCTTGCTTTTCTTGTTTTTGTATTGCTTTACTTCCCTTGTATTGCCGTGATTGCCTCTATCAAAAGAGAGTCTGGTAGTTGGAAGTATGCGCTCTTTACCGTTTTTTATACTACAGCTGCTGCCTGGATCGGGGCCTTCATTACCTATCACCTTGCACTATTTTTCATTTAACAAACGATATGCAGGAGATCATCGTATACCTATTGATACTGACAGCAACCATTTTGGTTGGATTCAAAGCCTATAAAACCATTCGAGGCATCACCAATCCCAATCCTTGTGGCGGGTGCGGTAAATCGTGTGAGGGTTGTCCGGTTGCTCCGCGAAAGAGCGGAGAACACAGAATTGAGAATGAAGGCCGAAGGATGAAGAAAATGTGAGGGTAGAGGGTAGGAGAAGTGAGAACTTTCTTTGTTATGATTTTATTATGATTTGCCCTATTCAATTTGAAAATAGTCACAAATGCCTATTTTCACCCCAACAATTATTTTTGAATGAAGAAGATTTTTTCCAATGAGGCCTTTGAGGTGATGCACCTCCGGAATTTCAGGCTTTTTATGATCTACCGGTTGTTGATGACCTCTGCTACCCTTATGCAGTCGGTGGTAGTGGGCTGGTTGTTGTACAACATCACCAAGAGCGTCCTTTCGCTCGGGATGATCGGTTTGACCGAGGTGATTCCACAGGTGAGCATTGCCCTCTTTGCGGGCCATTTTGTTGATCTCTGGGACCGGAAAAGAATTATTTTTTACACCACTTGTTTGATGCTGCTCAGTTCCGCCATTCTCGTGGTTTATAGTTTGCCCTCCTTTGATTTTCATCAGCTGCTGGGAGTCTTGCCTATTTATGTCACCATATTCATCACCGGACTTACCCGGGGCATTCTAATGCCCGCCAATACCGCCTTGCTCGGACAATTGGTTCCGCGCCGGTTGCTCACCGGAGCTGCTACCTGGAACAGTACTACGTGGCAGGTTGGTGCCGTGACAGGTCCTGCTTTGGGGGGATTGGTCTATGGTTTTTTTGGAATCATGCCTGCCTTGATCCTGGTGTTTGGTCTATATCTGGCTTGTACTTTTTTACTGATGCTCATCAAGAGTCCTGGCAAAGTTACCATTCCGGAAGGGAGTACCGAGGGGATTTTTGCAAGGATGAAAGAGGGAATCCATTATGTTTTCAACAACCAAATTTTGCTTGGTGCCTTTACGCTGGATATGTTTGCCGTTTTGTTTGGTGGAGCAGTGGCGATGCTTCCTGTTTTTGCATCAGACATCCTCAAGGTTGGTCCCGAAGGGCTGGGAATACTGCGTGCCTGTCCTGCGGTAGGTGCTATCATCATGTCTGTCTTTTTGACTTTTAATCCTCCGGTCAAACATTCTGGTCCCCTGCTACTGTTCAGTGTCTTTGGTTTTGGATTGACCATGATCGTTTTTGCCCTGTCGAAAAATTTTTATCTTTCTGCTTTTGTTCTCTTTCTAAGTGGTGCCTTCGACGATGTAAGTGTGGTCATCCGGTCCAGCATCCTTCAGATTTTCACTTCCGATGAGATGAAGGGAAGGGTCGCAGCCGTAAATAGTATTTTCATAGGATCCTCCAATGAGTTGGGAGCCTTTGAGTCGGGGGTAACCGCACGCATGATGGGTCTGCTCACTTCTGTGGTTTTTGGCGGAGTGATGACCTTGCTGGTCGTGGCAGTGGCTGCGATTAAATCTCCCACTATCAGAAGGCTCAAACTTAAGGAAATTTGAAAATTTTTCCGGTCCTCTGAACTTCACTGGTAACTTCACCGGGAAGAATATTTCAACAAGCAAAGAGCGCAAGGTCACGCAAGGATTTTTTTTTCTCCTGCGTTGCCCTGCGCTCTTTATCTGAGCTTAATCGTCAGTACATAACCGACCTGCTACTCTCAGAGTTGCAGCGTTAATACTTCCCCGATTTGTGCGACCGTCAAATCTCCTCTTTCGCCTATTCCGGTAAAACCGCGTTGGGTAAATCTGTCGCAGACTACCGGAATGAAATCTGCACCAATGCCATAAGCCGAGAGTTTGGTTGGGATGCCAAATGATTCGAAAAATTCGACCGTTCTGGAGATGGTTGCATCGATTCTCTCTTCAGTTGTTCCTGTCGTGATTTTCCAGACCCGTTCACCAAACTGTAGCAGTTTTTCCCGTTTGTTTTCTTTTTTTACCCGCATAATCCCCGGTAAAACAATGGCAAGTGTACGGGCGTGATCGATGTTGTGAAAGGCTGTCAGTTCATGTCCGATCATGTGAGTGGCCCAATCCTGGGGAACGCCAGTCCCAATCAGGCCATTCAAGGCCATGGTAGCTGCCCACATAAAGTTGGCTGCTGCCTCGTAATCGGAGCGGTCTGCAAGCACTTTTGGTCCCTCTTCTACCAGGGTTACCAGGATGGATTCTGCAAAACGGTCCTGGATGGGAGCATCGACGGGAAAGGTGAGGTATTGTTCTATCACGTGCACAAAGGCGTCGACCACCCCATTTGCCACCTGTTTTTCGGGGAGTGAAAAAACTACAGTTGGATCGAGGATGGAAAATTTGGGCATCACGGCATTGGACATAAATGCGAGTTTTTCCCTGGTCGAGATACGGGTCACCACGGACCCTCCATTCATCTCTGACCCGGTAGCAGGCAATGTCAGGACACTTCCCAAGGGAATGGCCTTATTGACCGTGTATTTGGAGCGCTGAGTCAGGAAATCCCATGGATCAGCTCCTTCCCAGCAGGCAGCTGCAGCGATGAATTTCACGCCGTCCAGCACAGACCCACCACCAACGGCCAGAATAAATCCAAGATTCTCTTTTTTTACGATTTCAGCTGCTTTCATCAGTGTTTCGTAATGAGGATTGGGTTCAATGCCCCCAAATTCCACAATATCAAACCCTTTTAGGGCTGTTTTAACCTGGTCGTAGACCCCATTTTTGAAGATGCTACCACCACCATAGGCCAGCATTATTTTGGTCTCCGCAGGTACCAGTTTATTCAACTGGCTTATCTGCCCCTTTCCAAAGACAATATTTACCGGATTATAAAATTCGAAATTTTGCATAAAGGAAATTTAAAATTGTGTATAACATTAATTGTCAAGCAAGTGCATATTAGTAACTTTCCAAGGAAAATCTATGCAATTTAACTCAAAGCATTGGAAAAAGTTTCACGGAGGGAGAATTTAATCCGATAGGAGAAGAAGATACCCCGTATAATCACTGGCGCAGAAAATGGGCAAGTTAGCAGCGTTAGATCGAATTTAGAAATGGGGTCTATTCAAAAAAATAGCGATCGAGGAATTTCTTTTCGACGGATTTGACGGAATTAAGTTGTCTGGTTCTGTAGGCCATCCGTGCGACTTTCTCCATCACAACTGTATGATCAAAGGCGTTATGCACCTCTTTTCCCCAACAAAAAGGACCGTGTCCATAAACCAATACACCAGGGATGCGCATTGGATCCAAATCGGCAGATCGAAAAGTCTCAACGATTATTTCCCCGGTCTCTGTTTCAATATCTCTCTCCATCTGTTTGGCAGATAGCGGCTTGGTGCAGGGGATCTCCCCGTTGAAATAGTTTGCGTGGGTGATGCCCAAAGGTGGAATGCCCAATCCCGCCTGGGCCCAACAACTGGCATATTCAGAATGCGAATGCATGATGGAGCCGATCAGGGGAAAGTTTTTGTAAAGTACCAGGTGGGTGTTGGTATCCGAAGAGGGTTTGAGTTCGCCTGAGAGAATTTTACCTTCCAGATCTACTACCACCATATCCCCGGGAACCATTTCATCGTAAGAGATACCGGAGGGTTTAATCACAACAAGACCTTTTTTCCTGTCAATGGCACTTACATTTCCCCACGTATAGATAACCAACCCTTGTTCAAGAAGTTTCAGACTTGCCTTGTAGACCTGTTGTTTTAAATTCTCAAGCATTGTTTGATTACATATAATTACTCACATCAAAAATGCAAAATTAAATTCAAATCATAAGAAATAGACTTAAATTATTTATAAATCGCAATAATCCTAAAATTTATTCTGCAGGCGGAGCTTTGGCATTTTTCCGTTCATCACGGCTGAAATGGTTGAATTTATAGGCGATCGAAAGGCGAATGGGGAATTTGTTGTGGGTCGAATAGGTCTGGGAGAAGTCGGTACCCAAGATTTGTTCGGTTCTTTTGTATAGCCTCATTACATCTCTACCCGAAAAAGTGACGGATAGTTTCTTGTTCAGGAAGCTTTTCCGAATACTTATACCACCCAGGTAACACTCACTGATTTTGCTTTGTGCGGTGAGAGAGGGACCATAATAGCTGAAATCGGCCTCCACCGATAGGGTCGGACTAAGGATGACGCCGGCACTGGTAACGCAATACCACTGTTGGTAATTTCTTTTTTGAATGACAGGATCGATATTAACCTCCAGTCTGGAATCGATGAAGTCGAGTTTCTCATCCAGTCTAAGCCAGGTGTTGACGATCCAATTGGCATTTATTTCCAGTCCGAACGTTTTTTCACTGCCCATATTTTCGAACCGGTTTTGTATGATATTGTCGCGGTAAAGCGAACGAATTACCTCAATTTTATCCGTAGTGCTGTAATAGTAAAGCTCATTTACCAGGTTGATTTTGTGAAGATTGATCAGATAATCGGCGCATACTTTACTGGTTATTTCGTTTTGAAGGTTTGGATTTCCAACTGTTACATTGTAAAAATCGTACCAACGGGGCAATGGATCAAGCTGGATGGTTTTTAATTGGTCGGTGCGTCTGGAGAAGTTGAAAAGGAATTCCTGTACCGAATCAATTTTATAGGAGACATTCAGTGAAGGATAGAGGTTAAAATGGTGCAAAGGATAACTGTTCTGAATGGTATTCAGTTTACGGTCAAGTAATTCTCCCCTCACGCCAGCTTTGAATTCGAGTTGTTTGAGTTTGAGTCGCCAGGTTCCGTAAAATGCTTCCACAGATCCGCTGTATTTTGTATCCTGGGTCGTAACGACAGGAGGTAGCGGATTGGTGAGCGTAGAACGATAACTCTCTTTTTCGGTGTTAAGGGTAACCTGAAAACCGGCTTCCAGATTTCCGGCTTTCCCGAAAGGCGTATTGTAATCCAGGTTGAATTGATAATTGTTGAATGCTTTGTTCAGCACAGTTGTTTGACTCATTGGTCCGTTTCCATTGGCATCACTCACCTGATTCAGGTAAGTGTCGTCGTACTTGAGCGAATTCCAAAGGGCTGAGATGGAGATGGACTTCCCGGTAGGGCCGAACTTGTGTTCATACGTGGCATCGGCTCCACTGTAATGTCCCGTCCTTACATCCCCGTCGGTCGAAACGCTTGATATGGAATGACTTGTCGTGGATTCCATGGTTTGCCAATTGCCATCATTGTTGGTTTGAAAGGATCCAAAATTACTACTGATCAATATTTTATCGTTTCCTGTCGGCAAAATATCAGCTCCAGCCCGAATTCCTGTGTTGGTTCGTTGTGATTTTTGAATTCCTGATTCCGTGAAATCGGTTGGAGCAGCCAGGAAATGGGTGACATAGTCGATGTCACCTTCATTCCTTCTCCTGTTAATGTCAATACCGGAAAAGAAGCTGATCTTTTTGGTCTTGTAGTTCATTAAAAAATCGGAGGAGTAACCTCCCAGATGGTCACCGGCAACCATGATATTCCCGTTGAAACCATCGGCTGCATTTCTTTTGGTGATCAAATTGATGATACCACCTGATCCTGAAGCGTCGTATTTTGCCGAAGGACTGGTAATCAGCTCGATCTTTTTTATTTCAGAGGCGGAGGTGTTTTCAAGCAATTCGTTGCCTTTTATCGAGGAGGGTTTCCCATTGATGAATACCAGCAGGTTGGTATTTCCGTGAATGGCAATTTGACCGTCAGGTGATTGGGTGACGGATGGAAGTTTGTGCAATAGATCTGCAGCCGATCCTCCTGCTCCGGATAGTTGATTTTCTGTATAGATGGTCTGCTTGTCGAGGCGGTAAGAGGTGGCTCCGGCCCGAGCCTGAACCGTAATTTCGCCCAGGGTGCGGGCATCTATGTGAATGGATATCGGATCCAGCTGGAACTCTGGCTGGAGGCCCGTAAGGGTAAAAGGAGGAGTCGTAACGCTCTTGAATCCCAATAAAGAGAGACGGATCAGGTAATTGCCGGGCTGAATGTTTTGAAAATGGAATTCTCCTCTCGCATCAGTTACGGCAAGTTGCAGCGGTAGAGAGTCTTTCGGATGAGCCAAAATAACGCTGACAAATTCAAGATTTGCTTTGGTTTCGGCATCATACACCCGACCCTTGATAAGTATAGGTTTATCAAGGGCGAAGGCAACTTTGTTTAAGAACTTAAAGCCGGGTAAGGGCACCGAAAGCAGTAATGTAAGGGAAAAAGATAAAAAAATTCTGCTCATAAAAACAGAACAACTATTAACAAAGTTTAATATTTATTTACAAATATAACATAAATGATAGAAAAATATATCAATATGATGATTGATAATGGGAAATCAAAAAAGACCGAAATGAATTTGCATTCGTTGTCGGCCCCTTGATCTTCGTTCATGGGGTGTTGCGAATCGGGATAGTTCGAAATCTGGAAGGCTGAGGTCTGCTGCTACCAGAGGGTTTCGTCAGGCGCGCTATTTTTTATCAGCAGGGGCAAGGGCTACGGTAAAATGGCGCAGAATGGGTGCTTCCTGAACGATCTGATATCCGGCAGTGATAGTGGCCCGTCTGTTGAAAACATTCTTCAGGGCTACAGCCACCACATCCAGGTGCAATTGGGTGTAGACCCGGCGTGGGATGGCCAGCCGCATAAATTCGAGTTTTGGATAGCGGTTCTCGCGGGTTACCGGATCCCTGTCGGCCATGATCGTACCCACCTCCACTGCCCTGATCCCGGCTTCCAAATAAAGCTCGATGCAAAGCGTTTGGGCAATAAATTCCTCCTTCTTAACGTTGGGAAGAAATTTTCTTGCGTCTACAAAAATGGCATGACCTCCATAGGGCTGCTGCACAGTGATGCCATGGGCAGTTAGCTGTTCGCCCAAATACTGTACCTGACCAATGCGGCTGGTCAGGTATTCGGCTTCGGTCCCTTCTTCCAGTCCGACGGCCAAAGCGTTCATGTCGCGGCCAGCCATTCCACCGTAGGTGACAAATCCCTCGAACATGATGTTGAAGGTACAAGCCTGATCGTACCAGGTTTTTCTGCGGGTGGCGATGAATCCTCCTATGTTGACAATTCCGTCTTTTTTGCTGCTCATCGTCATGGCATCGGCATAGGTGAACATTTCCATGACAATCTCCCTGATGGATTTGGTTTCATATCCGGTTTCCCTTTGTGAAATGAACCAGGCATTTTCCGCAAAACGTGCGGAGTCGAAAATAAGCGGAATTTTGTAATGATCGGCCAGCGCCTTGACCTCGCGCATGTTCTGCATGGAAACTGGCTGACCCCCGGAGGAGTTGCAGGTTAAGGTCAGGATGATGAAGGGAATTCGCTCCCGCGGATGATTGTCGAGAACCTCCCTGAGCAAATCGAGGTCTACATTTCCCTTAAATGGATGCAAATTTTCAGGTTCGAAAGATTCCCGGATGGTACAGTCGACTGCAGTGGCTTTACGGAATTCAATGTGCCCCTTGGTGGTGTCGAAATGCGAATTGCCGGGCACCAGGTCGCCTTCCCTGACCAAAACGGAGAATAGCACGTTTTCGGCCGCACGTCCCTGATGGGTGGGAAGAAAATAGTCAAATCCAAAGATTTTTTTGACAGTATCCTTTAGCCGGAAAAAGGAGGAAGATCCTGCATAGCTTTCGTCGCCGGTCATGATGGCAGCCCACTGACTGTCGCTCATCGCACCTGTGCCACTGTCGGTAAGCAGGTCGATGTATACCTGTTCACTTCGTAGGTTGAAAAGATTGTAATTCGCGTCACGAATCCATTGTTCTCTTTCGGAACGTGTACTTCGGTAGATTGGTTCTACCATTTTTATTTTATAGGGCTCGGCAAAGGGGATTTCCATGGAGAAAGTGACTAAAGTGAACTAAAGTGACTAAAGTTAGGCATAGGTGCGGATTTAAAATATGAAGTTCGTCATAACAGAAGTGTACTAAAATGAACTAAAGTTTTGGGAGCGGGTGAAATTGGATCTTTAGGTATCTGCAAATAGATCACGCTTGGCAATCAGAAGTAAATAAAAGTGCCTAAAGTCGGGAGTTCCAACTCTAGGCACTTTAGTTCACTTTAGTCGCTTAAACGCACTTTTTTACATCTCATGTTTCTCAGGTCTGACACATCCCTCCTGGTATTCGGCGATGATCTTCCTGATTTGCTGAGGGGCAACACGTCCGTAGACCTTTTCACCCACCATCACCACCGGAGCAAGTCCGCAAGCACCCACACACCGCAGGCAGTTGAGTGAGAATTTTCCGTCGGGGGTGGATTGCCCTACTTCGATGTTCAGTTGTCTTTTGATCTCGTGCAGAATTTGTTCTGCTCCGCGAACGTAACAGGCTGTTCCCATACAGACCGAGATAGGAAACTCTCCCTGGGGCAACATGTTGAAGAAGGAGTAGAAAGTGACGACTCCATAAACCTTGGCAATGGACATATTCAGTTCGTGGGCGATGAGTTCCTGAACCTCTGCGGGGAGGTAGCCCAGTTTGTGCTGGGCTTCGTGCAGGACGTTGATCAGTTCCCCTTCGTTGTTCTCGAAAGAGAGACAGATTTCCTTGACTATTTCAATGGTTCTTTGAGATAACTTTATTTTTGGCATCGTAGATATCTTTAAATAATTATACCGGATTCAATTTATTTCAACTTATTCTGCTGAATTTACATCGTTAGCTCTTGCTTCTGTCGAAATATTCGGTGTGCAAAAGATGGTGTGCCTTTTCGCTCATCGGAGCACCCAAAAACTCCTCATACAGTTTCGTGATGTAGGGATTTTCGTGGGATTTTCGAATGGGTTTTCCAGAATCTTCGCGATAGAGTGCCATCTGTCGTTTCTTCAGGATTTCTGCATCTCCGTGGTGGTAAGGTTGACCGCCTCCTCCAATGCATCCACCCGGACAGGACATGATCTCAATGGCGTGAAAATGGCTCTTTCCCTGCTGAATATCTTCCAGTAGTTTTCGTGCATTTCCAAGTCCGTGTGCAATCCCGATGTGGATGGGAAGTCCGTTGAAGTCGATGGTGGCGTGACGCAATCCTTCCATCCCCCTGAGTTCCGTATAATCCAGTCTGTCGAGCTTCTTGCCGGTAAAGACTTCATAGGCGGTACGAACTGCGGCTTCAATGACACCCCCGGTGGTGCCGAAAATGACTCCAGCTCCTGTTGATTCTCCCATGGGGTGATCAAAATCCTCGTCCGGCAATGATTTGAAATCGATGTTGGCCAGGTTAATCAGTTGGGCCAGTTCGCGGGTTGTCAAGGCAAAATCAACATCCGGATTTCCATTTACTGAGAACTCTTCACGGCTGCATTCGTATTTCTTGGCGACACATGGCATAATCGAGACAACAACCAAATCCTTGCGGTTGACCCCAATTTTATCAGCAAAGTAGGTCTTTGCAATGGAGCCAAACATCTGTTGCGGGGATCTTGCACTGGATGGGATGTCTTTCAAGTCCGGAAACTGGTGTTCGAAGAATTTGACCCAGGCTGGGCAGCAGGAGGTTAACATCGGCAATTTCACATTCTTGTCGCCTCCCAGGAAGGCTGTCAGGCGGTTGAGTAGTTCAGTTCCCTCTTCGAGAATGGTAAGGTCGGCAGCAAAATCGGTATCAAAAACATAGTTGAAACCAAGACGGCGCAGGGCAGCGGCCATTTTCCCGGTAACCAATGTGCCGGGTTCATCCCCGAATTCTTCACCGAGTGCGGCACGGACTGCAGGTGCAGTTTGTACGATCACGGTTTTTGATGGATCGGACAACGCCCTGATGACGGCACCCGTATGGTCGACTTCCGTCAGCGCACCGGTTGGACAGACGGCAACGCACTGGCCGCAGTAGGTACATACCGAATGGTCGAGGTTCATTTCAAAGGCGGGAGAGATCACTGCGTTGAAGCCCCTGTTGATGGCCGAAAGTGCGCCAACCGACTGTATTTCATTGCACATCATCTCACATCTTCGACAACGGATGCATTTGTCCAGTTCGCGAATGATGGCAGGAGAGGTGTCTTCCCTGAAGGTAGATTGTTCTCCTTCGTAATGAATTTCCCTAATTCCCAAATGCTGTGCCATGCTTTGCAAATCACAGTTGCCAGCTTTGGCACACTTCAGACAGTCTGTAGGGTGATCTGAAAGAATGAGCTCCACCACGGTCCGGCGGGCGTGAATGGCCCGCATGGAATGCGTCTGAATGACCATTCCTTCGGCCACGTCGGTACAACAGGCTGGAGCAAGGTTTCTGCGTCCTTCGACTTCGACGACGCAAACTCTGCAGCCGCCTGGTTTATTTTCGATGTTGAGGTCCTCCAGTTTCATGTAGCAAAGGGAGGGAATCTTGATGCCTACCTGGGCTGCTGCGTGAAGAACCGACGTGCCCCGCTTAACGGAGACGGGTCTGTTATCTATTGTCAGATTGATCATGTCCATAATTGAAATTTTTAGGAGACGCTAATTGCATCAAATTTGCACTTGTCGTAACATACTCCGCATTTGATACAAATACTGTTGTCGATGGTATGCGGGGCTCTCTTCTCTCCGGCTATGGCTCCTACCGGACAATTTCTGAAGCAAAGGGTGCAACCCGTACATTTATCGTGGTTGATGGTGTATTTTACGAGTGATTTACATTGACCTGCAGGACATTTGTGTTCCTTGACGTGGGCAAGATATTCATCGTAGAAATTGTCGAGTGTCGAAAGAATCGGATTGGGAGAGGTTTGACCGAGTCCGCACAGGGAGGTGTCCTTGATGACCTTGCAGAGCGAACGAAGTCTGCTAAGATCTTCTTCTGTTCCAAGTCCTTTGGTGATTTTATCGAGAATTTCGAAAAGTCGCTTGTTGCCGATCCGACAAGGAGTACACTTTCCACAGGACTCATCCAGGGTAAATTCGAGGTAGAATTTGGCAATGGAGACCATGCAATCGTCTTCGTCCATTACGATCATACCACCTGAACCCATCATGGAACCGGCAGAGATGAGGTTGTCGTAGTCGATGGGTGTATCGAGGAAGGAGTTGGTCAGACAGCCACCCGATGGTCCGCCAGTCTGGACTGCCTTGAATTTTTTCCCACCCTTGATGCCTCCGCCGATGTCAAAAATCACTTCGCGCAGGGTGGTACCCATCGGTACTTCGATCAGCCCGACATTGTTGATCTTTCCCGCCAGGGCAAATACCTTGGTTCCTTTTGATTTGGCGGTACCGATGCTGTTGAAAAAGGCGGCCCCCTTGTTGATGATCACAGGAATGCTGGCCAGGGTCTCCACATTGTTCACCGTGGTTGGTTTGCCCAAGTAACCCGATTCGGATGGGAAGGGTGGTTTGAAGGTAGGTTCGCCACGCAAACCTTCCATCGAATGAATGAGTGCGGTCTCTTCCCCACATACGAAGGCACCAGCTCCATAACGAAGGGTGATGTCGAAAGAGAAGGGAGTCCCGAAAATTTCATCCCCCAGCAACCCATATTCGCGGGCCTGTTTGATGGCTGTTTTGAGCCGCTGAATGGCCAGCGGATATTCCGCGCGGATGTAGACCAGCCCTTTGGTTGATCCGGTACAATAACCACAGATGGCCATTGCCTCTATCACGGAATGTGGATCACCTTCCAGAATGGAGCGGTCCATAAATGCTCCCGGGTCACCTTCGTCGGCGTTGCAGACCACATATTTCTGATCTGCTACGGATTTGGAGGTGATCTCCCATTTCAATCCTGTCGGGAAACCGCCGCCGCCTCTTCCGCGCTGGCCGGAAAGTTTGATTTCATCGATTACCTGTTGTGGGGTTCTTTCTCCCAGACATTTAGCCAAGGCGGCATAACCATCACGGGCAATGTACTCATCGATATTTTCAGGGTTGATGAATCCACAGTTTCTGAGTGCAATACGAACCTGTTTTTTGTAAAATTCCATGTGTTTGGAATCGCTGATGGGCTCGTTGTTTTCAGGATCCTTGTAAAGCAGCCTTTCCACCTTGCGTCCCTTTATCAGGTGCTCTTCCACGATGGTCGAAGCATCTTCAGGTTTTACTTGAACATAGAAGGTATTGTCAGGAAGTATTTTAACGATGGGCCCTTTTTCACAGAAGCCAAAACATCCGGTCATGACCACCTGAACTTCGTCGTTCAGATCGTGCTTTTCGACCTCCGTCAACAGATTGTCCCTGATCTGTTCGCTGTCAGATGCGTTGCAACCGGTTCCTCCGCATACCAGGAGGTGCATTTTATAATCTGCCATAACAGTGATTAATGGTGTTTAATTGTCTATCGACCGGTAGTTCACAGGCAAAATGCCATCTACCAGCTCGTTGTGAATGATGTACTTCTCAATTATTTCAGCAGCCCGGAACTTATCTACATCCCCGAAAACGATGGGCTCCCTGCCAGGTACCGTTACCTCAATGGTAGGCTCTGCATAGCAATATCCCATACAGCCTGTTTGGGATACCACTGCTTCAATCGCCTTTTGTTCGAGCTCATCCATCAGAAAGTTCATGATCTCCTTTGCGCCCGATGCAATGCCGCAGGTCGACATGGCCACTTTTATCCTGACAATATTTTCGGAATTGTTACCACTTTCCCGCAATTTGATTTTGGCTTGCATGCCTTCCCTCAGTTGCCTGAGATCGTCGAGTGATTTGATTTTATTCATACATATTGATTTTATTGTATAAGAGATAGAATAGAAATTGTTCAGTTAATTCTTCGTTTTTTTGTAAGTATGTTTTATTCAAAATACAGTATGTTCATCGTTTGATAAAATTTAAGCCATCCATTTCACCAATCCTTATCATTCATCATTTTTCACTTTTCATTCATCCTTCATCATCATTTAAACCTCCGCCTTGATCTCCTTCAGATTTTCAACAATCATCTCGCGAAGAAATTTTCTAACCTCCAGGTTACTGTCCTGAATGTCTCCGATAATTTCACGAATGACCTCCGTATCAAAACAGTAGGACCCTAAAGGAGTCGTATGCGTGTATGTCAGGCGGACCAGTGGAAGGCCAACAGCCAGCAGTACCAATACGTCCTCCATTTCACCCAGAGGCAATCTGTCGGGGTGGTGGAAAATGAAGTTTGCCACCAGCTTGGTTCCCTTACCAGATTCTGAACTGAGTTTAAAACTTCCTCCCGTCCGTTCTGCATTCTGTTGAATCAGGGGCAACCCCAGTCCAACTTTTCTGGTTGTCCGGGAAGTATAAAAAGGATCTGTTGCTTTTTGAACAACCTCCTCCTCCATTCCTTTCCCATCATCTTCAATCGAAAGCAGATAACTGTCCTTGCCTGCATCTTCCGTGATCGATATTTTTACCAGCCGGGCTTCCGCTCGGGCCGAGTTCTGTACCAGATCCAGGATGTGCAAGGCAATATTCTTCATTCCGTTGTCGTTTTCCTTCCTTCGCGGCACCCAAGTGCCTTTTTTATCTCTTCAAATGTGGGCTCCTGTAGCTCAAACCAGGTGACTCCTGATCCGATTTCCTCCAGCGTATGGGCATCCGAAGCCTTTAAAAGTGGGATATTGTCATTGATCCCAAATTTTATCCGGATCTCTGCTTCCTTGCTTTGTGGCATCAGCCCCATCGCATCACAGACCAGGGATTCGGGGACAAAGCCCAACTGGTTGAAGATGCCAAACATCTGTCGTTCAATATGGGCAGGCACGAATAATCCCCCCAAACGATGCACCTCCTGCTCCACCTGATCGATGCTCTGATCCAGGGCCACATTCAGGTACTCCTCAAACAGCCTGATGATCATCTCTTTCCTGTCGACGAGTGCCTGGTATCCGAATTTCTCCGGAAGATAGGGGACTGAAGGCAGGTGATTCCCGAGGTATTCCTGAAACAGATCCAGTGAAGTCAAGTCTCCGAAATAGGCCAGACAATGTACCTCTTCCCGGGTGGTAACTTCCACTCCCAGCAGGACGTTGAGACCAGACTCCTCCGCCAGCTCTTTCACGAGGCGGCAATGAAGGGTTGAATTGTGGTCTGTAACCGCAATCAGATCAATGTTCCGATCCTTTGCCATGCGGACGATTTTTGCAGGGCTCATTTCCAGATCCGCACAGGCCGAAAGGACGGTGTGAATGTGGAGGTCTGCCCTGAAACGTCTCATTTTGCACTTTTTATCTTTTGGTACAACAATCCGGCAATCTCAAAGGTCGACAGGGTCGTTCCCAGTACAGGGATGCCCTCCTTGTTGCTGTGCTCAGCGGTGTTTTGCTCGGGAGCCAGCGAACTCACCAGCAGCACACAAGCCAACTCCTTCAGGGAGGCAATAGCCACGACATTTCGGTGGGTCTGAAGCGTGATCCACACATCACCTTCTGTGGAGTTTCCCATTACATCGCTCAACAAGTCTGAAACATAGCCACCAGTGATTTCACGCTTCAGCCCTTCTGCGCCGGAGAAAACCACCAGATCCAATTCTTTTACCAATTCAGAAACCTTCATTTCGTCTTCCTCTTTTGTTACAATCTGCATTAAATCGTCCTTCTCCCCACCTTTTTTCGAGGTTGAGGAACGCCTTCTCAACGCCAATCCTTGCCTCGTGCTGCCATCTCTGTTGCAGAAAAATGCAGTCCGACATCTTGGCATTTCCCTGCACCATGTCTTCGGCAAGAGCCTGGCAATTGGGTGAACCACAGGCTCCGCAGTCGATTCCCGGCAGGAAACAGATGATCCGTTGCGCCTTGGTCATTTTTTCCATCGCCCTGGTGATGTCGTCATCCAGACTGAAGGCATTGTATGGTTTGATCTCATCGATTAGCAGACATTGAGTCAATTTATGTTTATCCAGGGTTTTATCCAATTCTTTTTCCCGGTAGGAGGGATAGTTTTTGGATCTTTGTTCCAGCCGTTCTGTCGTGGTGAATCGGTTTCCTGTCATCAGGATACCTCCTGCGCAACTTTGGTCGCAGGCACGCATCTCCAGAAAATCGAATCCCTGTACTTCATCATTTTCCAAACGGTCCAGAAATTTTACCACACTGTGAATTCCATCAATGGCGATGGCCCTGTTGCCAAATCGGGAGGATTCCCCCCTCGAAGTACTCCAGAGAACTCCTTCTCTGGTCAGGTGTTTTCGTTGTGAGCTGGTTTCAGTTTCTTCTTCTCTTGGGATCAGCTGTCTGACTTTGTTGTAGAAATCGCTCATGCTGATGATGCCGTCCACAACGGATGGCTGATCGCCGACAGGACTCTTTACCGCCGAAATTTTGGCGGCACATGGAGTGATATAGAAGATCCCAATCTCCTCCTTTTTGACTCCCTGATTCATCAGCGATTGCAGAATGAAATGGGCAGCCAGGTCATGAGGCGCCTTAAGCGGGATGATGTTGTCGACCAATGAGGGGTATTTGATCTGAATCAACCTGACTACTGCCGGACAAAAGGCAGAGATGCAGGGTTTTGAAACCTGGGTCTCCTGAAGATACTCTTTGGTCAGATCAATCAGGATTTTGATGGGCTGCTCTACCTCCATCAGGTGCGTAAATCCCAGGGCCAACATGGCCTGGTAAATTTGTTCCTCCGATATCTTGTCGGGAAATTGCCCGATCATCACGGCAGGGAAGAGGGCGATCCTGTATTTGTAGTCCTGAAGCATTTTCAGGTCATTCTGTTTGATGTAAAATGCCTTGGCGGGACAGGCTCTCATGCATTGGCCGCAATCAATGCAACGTGACTGAATGATCATGGCCTTCCCTTCCCTGATGCGGATGGCCTCTGTAGGACAGACCCGCATGCAATGGACGCATCCGACGCATTTGGCTTCGTCGATCTGGATTGCGTGATGGAAGATGTTCATTGTCATTCAGTTAATTTGCAAATATTTTAATTTCTCCCTGTCCATGCACCGTAGCAGATTACAGTTTCAAAAATCAAAAATCATTTTCACGGTGGTACCCGAACCGGGCGTACTCTCCACCTCCAGCACATCGGCATTTTTTTTCATGTTGGGCAGGCCCATCCCTGCTCCAAATCCCATCTCCCTTACTTTTGGGGAGGCGGTTGAAAATCCTTCCAGCATGGCCCTTTTGATATCTGCTATTCCGGGACCTTCGTCTTTCAGTACTGCTACAATCTGGTGATCACTAACCGTGATGGTTACCTCTCCCCGGTAGGCATGAGCCGCGATGTTCACCTCTGCTTCGTACAAGGCTACGACCGTATGCTTGATCACCCTGGGGTCAATGTTCAGTTGTTTCAATATCTTCTTGGTCTCACTTGATGCGGTTCCGGCCCTGTCGAAATCTCCCCCTTCCAGGATGAATCTGAGCTCTATCATGGTCAATAGAGCGGGTTTAATCCATTGGCGTAAAGAATCCCGGAAGCCTTGAACATGGAATAAGGCGATTCAATCAGAATCATGTTTAGTTCATTGGCCAATTCCACAATATCCTCCGAGACCTTCTTGTTCCTGACGATGACCAGATGATGAATTTCAGCTACTTCGGCAGTCCTGATAATCTGTACGTTGGCCAGCCCTGTAATCAGGAGCATGTTTTCGGCATCCAGTGTCAAAACGTCGCTCATCAGGTCCGAACTGAAGGCATTGGAAATGTCGTCAGAAATCCTGTGGCTACCACAAACTATCTTCGCATCCAAAAGCTGAATTATTTTTTCTATCTTCATTGTTGACAATACTTTAGCCAATAATAATTTGCTAATTTTATTATTGAAAAACTTTGTTCAAATGTCCGAAAAACCATTCAATGAAAAAAATCGTTTTTGACGAAATGTCTTATTTAAATTCTTTCAAAACAAAGAGTTCCGAAAAAAAGAGATGTTGAAAAAGCTTACAGTTGCAAAGTTAAATATTCGGTATGGGTTAAAACATGATAATGGTTAGAAAATATTAATTTAGTGGTTTCAAGCCAACCAAATTATGATTTACGAACAGAATGCATTTTTATCCGGTCTGATCAAGGATCCGGAATTATCTTATAAAATCATTGATTCGCTCCCATTCCCCATCAACTACCGTGATTCGGAGGGATTTTACATCACTTGCAACAAAGCATTCGAACGATTGCTGGGGAAAAGCAGGGAGGAGCTGATTGGAAAATCCTATCTGGAATCCCAGTCGGCAGATGTGGATGAAATGATTGAGATGCGGGACAAGGAGTTGTTTGAATCGCAGACAGACATTGTATATGAGCACCAATTCAAGGCGGTAGATGGCAGCATTCACGAAATGCTGGTTTATAAATCTGCTATCCGGAACAATGCCGGTGAGTTTGAAGGAATTCTCTCCTCCCTTTACGACGTTTCGGATAGGCGCAAGGCAGAAATTAAGGCGGACAAGGCAAAGGAAGCCTCCGTCATTGCCTCTGCCATGCTGCAGAAGATCAGGGCAGGCATCGTGATTGTTGACCACCACATGAAGGTGATTGACTGCAACGAAACCTTCGCCCGATTGATGGGGGAGGAGGCAGAAGAGCTTTACGAGGCGATCCCTGGTTTGCCTGGAGCGGATGTGAAGGAACTGGTGCCTGAAATTGTCGGAAAGATGTTTGCCGGTCTCCTGCACACGGGGGAAGAGATGCTGGAACGCGACCTGACCTATAAAAACAAGCTGCTTCACATCTCCATCGTCACCATTTACAAGAACAGGGTGGTGGGTGCCATCATTCGAAACCTCTCTTCTCCAAAACTGGTCAGGGAAGAGATCATCAGCCGGGCCATGAAGGTCACCAAACAGAACATCGAAATGGTGCAACAAGTGGCTACCCTGCTGGCAGAAAATGCTGCCCAGACGGAAGATATGTTAAATTCTATCGTAGCGGCTTACAAATACGGGGAAGACAAAAAGGATGAGTGAATTTCACATTGAGATAGATTTTGCCCAGAAGCATCCTTCAGGGCAAATTGTATGTGGAGATGTATTCATTTCCAAACTGATCAAGGAGGATGGGCGAACCATTCTGGTATTGTCGGATGGGGTTGGACACGGCGTGCGGGCAAACGTTCTGGCAACCATGACAGCTACGATGGCACTGAACTATACCGCACTATACAAGCGACCAGAGGCTGCGGCGCGGATCATCATGGATGCCTTGCCACACAACAGCGAAGGGGTAAAGACCTATGCGACCTTTACGATCATCGAATTGGAGAGTGATGGGATGGTCCGGATCGTGAACTACGACAATCCCAAGAGTGTTATCACCAGGAATGGAGAACCCTATACCCCCACCACTGAGTACCTGCTGGATATCAAAGGAGCCGAAAATGTGGGTAAAGTGTTGCGATGTCGCGAATTTCGCGCAATGAAAGAGGATCGGATCATTTTCATGAGCGACGGGATTACCCAATCCGGAATGGGAAACGAAAAGATGCGGATGGGATGGGGACAAGAAAGTGTAGAGAACTTTGTTGTCCAGCAATTAGCCAGAAGCAGCGATGTGTCTGCGCGTAGATTGAGTAAAAAAGTTTTGAACAAGGCCATTCAAAATGACAAGTTTGAGCTGCAGGATGATGCCAGCTGCGGCGTCATCTATTTCAGGGATCCGAGAGAGATGCTGCTGGTGACGGGTCCACCCTTTTTCAAGGCAAAAGACAAGGATTTCTCCCAACGCATCCAAAATTACAGCGGGATAAAAATAGTTTGTGGAGGTACTACCGCAGAGATCATTGCCAGGGAATTGAACCTCGAAATAGAAACCGAGATCTCCCTGAGCAATCCCTATGCCATACCCAAGTATGCCATGAAAGATTTTCACCTGGTGACCGAGGGAATTCTCACGATCGGAAAAATTGAAGAGTTGCTTGAAAGTTACGACGACGAACAAACGTACGGAGATTCTCCCGCGGAAGAGATTGTCAAGCAGCTGATGCAGCACGACCGTATTCTGGTTTTTGTGGGTACCCGCATCAACTGGGCGCACCACGATCCGGATCAGCCCATCGAGATGGAGATCCGCAAGTTCGTTGTCAAGAGAATCGTGAAGTTACTTGAAGAGAAGTTCTTCAAAGAGGTGGTCATCAATTTTTATTAGTGACTAAAGTGAACTAAAGTGCCTAAAGTTAGGGACTCCCAAACTTTAGGCACTTTTTTAGTTACTCGAAATACTCGAAGTCCTTTAGGAAGAGAGAATGTGTATCGTGTCCAACAGTTTGGTGTTCACCTCTTTGTCGTATTTGATGGCCCTGCTGAAGGGGGTTAATTCGATCGAGTCATTGGCGATTCCCACCATCACACTCTGCTGGTCGTCGAGCAGTGCTTCTACGGAGGCAACTCCCAGCCGGCTGGCCAGGATCCTGTCGTAAGCTGTAGGTGAACCACCCCGCTGGATGTGGCCCAAAACCGTCACCCTGACATCGTATTGCGGGAAATTTTCCTCCACCAGTTTGGCGATCTGGAAGGCTCCTCCTGCTTTTTCTCCTTCCGCCACCAAAACGATGGAGGAGTTCTTGCTTTTCCGGTAACCCGATTTGATGTATTTTTCAAGCGTAGTGATGTCTGTATCCGTTTCGGGAATCATCACTGCCTCGGCACCGGAAGCAATGCCTCCGTTGAGTGCCAGAAAACCTGCGTCACGACCCATCACCTCGATGAAGAAAAGCCGTTCGTGGGCGGTGGCCGTGTCCCTGATCTTGTCGACCGCCTCGATAATTGTGTTAAGGGCGGTGTCGTATCCTATCGTGAAGTCGGTGCCAAAAAGATCGTTGTCGATGGTGCCAGGTACCCCGACGATGGGGATGCCAAATTCCTGGGCAAAAATGCGGGCTCCGGTAAAGGTGCCATCCCCTCCGATGACTACCAGTGCATCAATGCCCTCTTCCTTCAGGTGTTTGTAGGCCGTTTCGCGGCCCTCGCGGGAAAGAAACTCCTTGCAGCGAGCGGATTTAAGAATAGTTCCCCCTAACTGGATGATGTTGCTTACATCTCCGGAAGCCAGGTTCCTGAAATTTTTTTCAATCAAACCTTTGTAGCCCTGATAGATTCCCACCACTTCCCGGCGGTAGAAAATGGCGGTCCTGACAACTGCCCTCACTGCAGCATTCATCCCCGGAGCATCTCCACCCGAGGTGAGTACGCCAATCTTTCTAATCGGATTGTCCGAATAATCTTCAGGCAGCGGTGATCTGTATTCTTTGGCCATGGCTTTTTTTTTGCAAAATTAGAAATGTAATCGGGTGTAAATCACTTTTAAAGTTAAGTTTCTTTAAACAATGTGGTTGGCTTCCATCTGCATCAAGCGGGCTGCCACCTCTTCAAGGAGCTGTTTGGGGGTGGACGTGGCACCACAAATTCCCACAGAATCAATGTTTTTGAACCATTGTGCTTCGATCTCATTCAGGTCTGAGATGAATTTTGTATTTGGATTGACGGTCGAACAGATGTCGAACAACATCTTCCCATTGGAACTTTTCTTGCCACTGACGAACAGTACCAGATCGAATCTGACCGCAAACTTCTTGATACCGGGAATGCGGTTGGCTACCTGCCTGCAGATGGTGTCGTGTATTTTAACGGGAACCGTGGAGGATCTGTTTATTAATTCTTCCGTTAGGAGATGAAGACCTTCGAGTCCCTTGGTCGTTTGCGAATAGAGCACAATAGGACGGGTGTAATCCAACTGGGCAAGATCTTCAATCCCTTCCACCACGCGGGCATCCCCATTGGTCTGGCCTACCAGTCCGTTGACCTCAGCGTGTCCTTTTTTGCCATAAATGACCAGTTGCGTGTTGTCTTTGAGGCCGCTTTCGTAGCTTTTCAAGATTCTTTTCTGCAGTTTCAACACCACCGGACAGGTAGCATCTATCAGTTCGATGTGATGTTCCTGCGCATACTTGTATATTTCAGGAGGTTCGCCGTGTGCCCGCAAAAGGACTGTCGTATGGCTCATGGTGAAGAACTGATCGTGGGAGATGGTCGTCAACCCCTTTTTGCTCAATCGCTCCACTTCGGAATTGTTGTGCACG
Organism: uncultured Bacteroidia bacterium; assembly: GCA_903854235.1. Taxonomy (GTDB): domain Bacteria; phylum Bacteroidota; class Bacteroidia; order Bacteroidales; family Prolixibacteraceae; genus CAINVV01. Next base: position 29,614 of record CAINVV010000114.1, read on the forward strand.
ATATCGCCCAGACAAAACAGCTTTTCATCCTGCTCGAGCCTTTCTTCGGCCCGCCGGATTGCCTCCACCACACCGAAACAAAATCCGGAACCTTTGTCTATCTCAATTTTCATCTGAACATATACTGGTTTACTTGTGCCAAAATGGTCCACCTCAGGGACAACTATTTTTTACTTTTTCTTCCACCTTTTCGAGAATCCAACTGAATTGTTCTTCCCTGGTCAAATGGCTGTTGTCGAGAAGAATGGCATCTTCTGCCCTGCGGAGTGGGCTCTCTTCGCGGTTTTCGTCGAACCGGTCGCGGGCGGTAATGTTGGAAAGAATCTCCTCAAAATCTACTGCTTCATTCTTTGCCACCATCTCGTCATACCTGCGCTGGGCCCGTATCCGGGGATCCGCAGTCATAAATATCTTGAGCTCTGCTTTTGGAAAGACGACTGTACCAATGTCGCGTCCGTCCATCACAATTCCTTTCGATTTTCCCATCTCCTGCTGCTGCGCTACCAAAAACCGCCGGACGACGCCTATCGCAGCCACCTGACTCACATTTTGGGCGACTTCCAACTGGCGAATCTCTAGTTCAACGTTTTCGCCGTTCAGGCAGATGTCGTTGTGAAGGGTGGCAGGATTGAAGATGAAATTGATGCGGATCTGATCAAGGTGTTCCTGCAGGCCAGCCAGATCGACGATGCCGTTTGTCACTCTTCCTGCTCTCAGGCAGTCGAGCGTGATGGCGCGGTACATGGCCCCGGAATCGATAAAAATGTAGCCAAGCTGCTTAGCAATCTCCTTGGCAACGGTACTTTTACCGCACGAGGAGTATCCGTCGATGGCTATGATGATCTTTTTTTTGCCCAATTCTGTCATGCTAGGTTCTTTGTTGCAAAGATAATCATTCGTTTCAATTCGTTTGGCAGGGGAGTTAACAGACTACCTTTTCAATTATTATTTGCTACTAGCAATTAATTAATGGATTTTCTCACAAGGCGAGACAAATCCAGGGTAAACGAGAAATTATGTACCAGACCACTTTGGGCGTATCCCGACAGGGCATAATTTAAGCGGATGGCTGTCAGCCTGATTCCCACTCCTGCTGTGAAACCAGTCATCCCAGACTGGTCTGGAATGGCAAGATCGGCATACCGCCTGTAATTGTAGCCTGCTCGGAGGGTGAGGATTTGTTCGGGGAAGAGTTCGGCCCCAAGGGAGAGGTGTCTCATCACACTGGGTAACAGTGATTTGCCTGGTTCCGTGTTTGAAATGCCATTTGGATCGGTGGTGGTCACTGAACCGTTCCAGCGGTTCAGGTCGTAGGCTGTGATGCTCAGGCGGAGTGGGGCGTGTTGTAACTGGTGGGTACAACCAACTTGGAGCGACCAGTCGAGGTTTTCGTGCGGTCCTCCGTCGTAATAGGTCGAAAACTGGGCTCCCAATTGTCTGAGACAGATCGCCACCGTGGTCAGCTGATCGGAAGCGTGGTGGGTCAATCCAACATCCACCGCCAGACCAAAGGATTTGTAATTCTCCAAATGGGAATAGATGGGTTTCAGGGAGATCCCTGCCGTGAAAAGTGTTCCGAAGGTTTTGGCATAAGTCATGTTCAAAGCATATTCCGAAGCGCTGAAACTCCCCGTGATCACTCCTGTTTCGTCGGCGGCCACAAATTGTCCGTAATCGACGAACTGGATGCCGATGGCTGCCATCCCATATTTGCCCAGATCCCTTGCATAAGCGCCGTACCCAAAACCGATTCCGGCGAGATAACGGGCATAGTTGACGGAAAGGAGATGGTTCATTCCGGGAGTGAGGAGTGCCGGGTTCTGGAGTAGCAATTCCGGATCGGGATCGGGCAGGGCCACCTGGATTCCCCCGAGGGCAGCCGCCTTCGCAGAATTGGTGAGTTGAAGAAAACTGTAAACCCCTTCACCACCCGTCTGACCATTGAGTTCATTCAGTAAAGTTAGCAGCAAAAGTCCAGTGAGCAGGTTTCGGATCATCGGGTTCATTCTGTAAAGCAATATTAGGAAAAATCGGAGGTTAGTTTACAGTTGCGCAGAGCTCAGGATAGTTTTTCTTTTAGCTGGTCAACAACGGTGTAGACGATGGGACAGATTTCGCAATTTTTCAGGGTCGGGTTGAGGAGCTGACCAAATCGCCTCCGGTCGGTATGGGGATATTCGCGGCAGGCTTTTGGCCGAGAATCGTACACGGAGCAATAATTATCGCCCATCAGAAAAGGACAGGGAGCGTGGTTAAAGACATAGTCGTGCTCATCGTCGAGGTACATGTATTTTTCGATGACTTGTGAAGGCTTTAGCCGAAGTGGTTTGGAGAGCCGCTCCACATCCTTGTCTGTAATCATCGGACTGATGCTGCTGCAGCAATTGGCACAGGTCAGACAATCGAAGTTAGCAAATGCCTCATCGTGCAATTCATGGACCAGTTCGTCGAGATTGGCAGGAAGCTTCTTCTTCAGTTTTTTGAAAAATCGCTCGTTCTCCTCCCGGGCATCCCTAGCCAGTTTCTGCACATTGTCTTTGTTAACCGCTATCTTCATATTCCAAATAATTGAAAAAACAGACCTTGAAGGAAGCCCGACTCGTCCCATCTTCCTGCACTCACATCCTCCTGCACCAACACCATCTTATCTTCCTCCACATCCCGATCCCCACGCCTAACTCTCAACTCTCTGTTCTCAACTCTTCACTCTTAGTTCTTCACTCTTAGTTCTTCATCTCCCCGCATCCTGTTGAATGGCTACGATGCGTTCGGCTGATTTTTTCAGTTTAACCTGAGCAAGCAACAGCCCTGCTATCACCACGATGATTCCTGCAAATTTTTGCAGGGAAAGTGGTTCATCCAGGATGTACCAGGCGAAGATGGCTGTAAATACCGGAATGATGTTGATGAAAATATTGACGCTGTTGATGCCGAGTCGTTTGACACTGTGTGCATAAAAAATAAAGGCGATGCAGGATGCGAAGACGGAAAGTTTGAGGATACCGGAAAAAGCAGTGACATTGAAAGGGATGGTTGTAAAATCCCGAAATTCAAAGATCAGCCAGAATGGGAGAAAATAGATGATACCCAACAGATTCTGGTAGGTGATGATCGAAGTGGGATTGTACTTTACGGCCAGCTTTTTCAATACTACGATGTAACCAATGGCTGACAATACGGCGAGAAATTCGAGGGCTATGCCCAGTGGTGAGGCCGTCAGATTGAATTTTGAATCGAAAACCACGATGGAGACGCCGAGGAAGGAGAGAAGAATTCCGAGAAAGGTTCTTAGAGATATCTTTTCGCCGTGAAACCTGGCCGCAGCCAAAGGCGAAAAGAGTGGTATGGTGGCTACTATAATGGCTCCCACAGTACTGGAGACAAATTTCAATCCGAAACTCTCCCCCATAAAATAGAGAAAGGGCTCAAAGAAGGCGAGCAGAAGGAAGGTTGTCAGATCCTTCCGCGCGATCCTGACAAGTTTTCCTGTCAGAAGGGCAAAAAGCAACAGCAGCACCGTAGCGATGAGCAGTCGGAAAAAGACAGTAGTCAAAGGCCCGTAAACCAGGTATACCTCCTTCACCCAGACAAAGGAAAAAGCCCAAAAGATCATTGCCATGATCAGCGAAAGATAGACCCACCATTTTTTTTCCTGCACCATGAAGTTGCTTGAATTCTATTTTATGTTTTCATTTTCCGAAGCGGGCATTGCACCGTTTTTCTCCCTGCTATTTCCAGGAAACCTTTGCGGAAGGATAGTAATGAATACCCATCATCTTGAATCTTTCTGCCTGATGGCCTAGTCTGATCCTGTATTCCTCCCATTTGCGGTCGGAGGCAGGTGTCCAGCCTATTTCGGCGTAGCCGGGAAGACGGGGGAAAAGCAGGGTTTCAATCTGGTCTATGTTGCTGATGGTTTCAGACCAGAGTGGACATTCTACTCCCAAAATATTCTCTTTGGTGATGCCTGGCACAAGCGTTTCGGGATTCCATTTGTATCCGGTGTCGACCTCTACATAGCCTGCCCAGTGCAGTCCGAGGTGTGTTTTGGGGTTGTATTTCATGTCGAGGTAGGCCTTCGCTGCGGGCGACATTATGATTTTTACGCCTTTGGTGACGCCCAGTTTTGCATTCTCTGCCTTGGCCCAATATTGGGCGACAGAGCTGTTTTTCAGTGCAGAGAGGGCCGTTTCGTCCCATCCAAGCATCAGTTTCCCGTTGGCAAGCACCAGATCTTGTACTTTTTCGATGAATGGAATGTAATCCTCTTTCTTGGTTGAATGAGACTCATCGCCACCTACGTGGATGTAAGGTCCCGGCGTCATTCCTGAAAGTTCCCTGATGACGTCGCCCAAAAATTTGTAGGTGAACTCCTTGTGTGTCTGAAGGGTACTGAAACCTACATTGGTGCCGGTATAAAGTTTGGTGGACTGGTTGTCAGGATTGAGCTCGGGTACGGAGGCCAGAGCGGCATTGGTATGTCCCGGCATATCAATTTCGGGAACAATGGTGATGAACCTGCCTGCTGCATACTGAACCAGATCGTTGTAAACCTCCTGGGTATAAAAGCCACCTTTCCCACCACCCACCTGGGTGGTACTGCCAATTTCAGTGAGTGCCGGCCAGGATTTGATCTCAATGCGCCACCCCTGATCGTCGGCCAGATGGAGGTGCAGGACATTCATTTTATAGGCTGCAATCAGATCGATGTAGCGTTTGACATCGTTAGCTCCAAAAAAGTGACGCGCTACATCCAGCATCGATCCCCGATAGGTGTAAGAGGGATAATCGAGGATGGATCCGGCTGCAATTTTCCAGGGACCTTTTTGAACTGTTTTGCACTCAATCGTGGCAGGGAATAGCTGGCGGATCGTTTGAACACCCCTGAAAATCCCTTCCGCTGTGTTGGCTGCAAGTTTAATGTTATCTGCAGAAATGGTGAGTTCATACCCCTCCTGTCCCAGTTGGCTGTTGGAGATTTTGGTTTCCAGAAGGATACAGTTGGAAGCCGGGATTGTTCCCACAGTATGGATGGCAAGGTTAAAACCCGTAGCAGGGTTTAGCCGGTCGGCCAGATACTGGGCCACGCGTATCAGTTCCGGCGACTCCTCTGAGATAAGGATCACGGTACTGCCTTGCAGGGTGAAGAATCCGACAGCAGCCTTTACCGAAACTGGTTTTGGAATGAGGGCCGCCTTGGTCAGGTCAGCGGCGAAGGTGGCATTTACTGCCGCGACGTTCAACATCAGGAATAGGGCATTCAGGAGCAGCGTAAAACGGGATTTGAATGTTTTCATCATGAGATTACGGATTAAAATAGCCTGGTTGGATGATCCTTGTAAGATAGAAAAAATTTGGTTTAAAATGAAGAAAGCCCAAATGCAATATTTTGCAAAAAGGGCTTTCTATGGGGTGGAAGATGGGATTCGAACCCAGTACTCTGGGACTCGCTAACTATCTGATAATTAATTTTAATTAAAAACATACTCAATAATTTTATTTATATTTACACCAGTTAAGTTAGAATATAGTTAGAGATGAACACACGATTAATGATAGAAGCCACAAAGGCAAATAAAGCGGGTGATTGCACCGTGTATGTTGAAGTTTCTGTTTCAAAGTTGGGCGAAAAGAAAAAAACTGTTAGAATAGCCACAAATATAAAAGTAAATGTTGACAGTTGGAGTGCCCAGAGTCAATCTGTAATTCGGGGTAAGGCAAAAGATTATTACAAAATAAATCAAAGCCTTGTTGAACAGAAGATTATTGTAACGGATATAATTGCAGAATTATCACAAAGGGGGAAATTCCAATTATCCGAAATAAAGCAAAAATACAGCGAAAGAAC
>CAINVV010000115.1 GCA_903854235.1 uncultured Bacteroidia bacterium
AAAAATAAGGAACTATTCTGTAGGGCTGTGACAATCAGCAGCTTAATCTATATAAATTTATTAAATCATTCATTTTCAATCAATTAAAAATCGATTAAAATTGTAGTTAATATGAGAAAATTAAAAAGTGCACTATTTGTGGTTATGCTTTTAATGTTTTCGATCGTGGCAAAATCACAGGAAACGACTGCTGAAATTTCAGGGACTATTTCAGATGCAACGGGAGCATTACCTAACGTAATTGTGACCGCAGTTCACGTCCCAACTGGTACGAAATACATGACCACCACTCGTAATGATGGCCGGTACAACTTGCCTAACGTGAAAATCGGTGGTCCTTATACGTTATCCACCTCTTTTGTTGGATACAAGTCTGAAACGACCAAAGACATCTTTCTTAATTTGGGTCAGGCGTACAGGCAAAATTATAAATTAGTTGACCAACAGACACTTCTTGGTGAAATCGTGGTTCAGTCAACCTCGAACGACAAGACATTCAGCAGCTCCAGAACGGGTTCTCAGGAGTTGATTACCAGAACCCAGGTGGACCGTTTACCTACGATCAACCGTTCCATTCAGGACTTTGTCAAATTGGAACCTACCTCCAACGGTTTGAACATCGGTGGACGAAGTAACCAATACAACAACATGACGGTCGATGGAGCCAACTTCAACAACTCATTTGGACTATCTTCCATCCTGGGTGGTCAAACCTCTGCACAGCCCATTTCGCTGGAAGCCATTGAACAGATTCAGGTGAACGTATCCCCTTTTGATGTAAAACAAGGTGGATTCTCCGGAACAGGTGTAAATACCGTAACAAAAAGTGGAACAAACACTTTTAAAGGAAGTCTGTATCAATATTCCAGAAATGAAAATTATTTGGGTTACAATGTTGGCCCAACTCAAGTAACAAAGACTCCTTTTAATTACGACATCAAGGGATTTAGTTTGGGTGGACCAATCATCAAAGACAAACTGTTCTTCTTCGTAAGTGGTGAACAAGTAAGACAAGATGCTCCTGCAACATCCTTGTCGGCTTCGGATGCATCCCATCCTGCCGGCGGAAACTATTCTCAGGCAAACGCAGATACATTAACAGCTCTATCCGGTTTCTTAAAATCCAAATACGGATATGACCCGGGTGCTTTCCAGGGTTACAGCTTCAAAACCAATTCGGATAAGATTACAGCCAAATTGGACTGGAACATCAATGCCAAGAATACTTTCACCTTGAAGTACAACTACCTGAAATCATCCGCTGATCAATTTGCCTCTACTTCAAGACCTGGTAGTGGTCAAACAACAGGTGGACAGCCAGGAACCTATTCCATGCCTTTCTTTGGCAGCGGTTATGTCATCAACAACAACTTCAATATTTTCATTGCGGAGTTGAATACCCGTTTCAACAACAGGTTATCGAATAAATTGCAGGTTGGATACACGGCTTTGAGAGATTTCCGTTCTCCCCACTCCAGCAGTTCAACGCTTCCGTTGGTCGATATTTTGAACAATGGCAACATTTATACCACATTTGGTTATGAAATGTACACCTACAACAACAAGTTGAATACCGACGTTTATCAATTGAACGACATCCTAACCTATTACAAGGGTTCACATGAGCTTACATTTGGTACCCAAAACTCATTGAAGAAATACCAAAATGCATTTGCTCCGGGTTATCAAGGCGTCTATCAATTCAATAGTTTGACTGACTTTTACAATTCTGCAAAATACGGAGTTGCCAATGCAAAATCATACTATCTGCAATATTCCGCACTTCCTGGCGGAGCATTCCCATGGGCTTATGCCGGATCAACAGAGTTATCCCAATTTGTTCAGGACAAGTGGAAAGTATCCAATGATTTCACTTTAACCTATGGTTTGAGACTGGATGAAACCTTCTACAAACAGGCGATGACGGATAACCCAACCTTCGATGCATTGACATTCAAAGATGGAGCAACCTATAACATAGGTAAAGCGCCAATGAACAACGTAATTATTTCCCCTAGATTGGGTTTCAACTGGAATCCAAAAGGAGATAAAACTTTACAGGTCAGAGGTGGTACAGGTCTCTTCGCTGGTCCTCCGCCATTCGTTTGGATCTCCAACCAAGCTTCCAACAATGGTATTCAATTTGGTTCATTCACCAATGCAGCCAACAAAACAGCGTTCAATGTTGATCCAAACGCCTTAAGGCCAACCGCAGGTGCTGCCAATACTTCTTACAGTACAGCTCTGGTTTCCAGTAATTTCAAGTATCCAACAGCATGGAAATCATCTTTGGCCGTAGACAAAAAACTGAATGATGGTTGGTTGGTTGGAGTTGAATACAACTATACCCAAGACATCAACGCCGTTTATTATTCCAACATCAACCTGAATGAAACCAACGGTTATACTTTAGGTGGAGTGGATAACAGAACCCGTTACTTAACTTCGGTTGCTAATACAAATAAATATTATTCTGCCGGAACTTCTTTGGCTAATCCAAATATCGGGAATGCCATCTTAATGAGTAACTCCAGTCAGGGTTATGTTTATACTTTGACTGCAAAAATTCAGAGGACTACTGACAATTTGGCCTACGGTATTGCTTACACCCATTCCGTATCCAAGAACACCGCAGAAGGTGGATCAACTGCATCTTCATTGTGGAGTGCGGCACCTGTTTCCAACCAGGATCCCAACGCAGCTAATTTGGGCTATGCATCCTATTACCAACCCAACAGGATTATTGCCAACTTCGCATACAAAATCAAGGAAGGGAAAAATCTTGCTACCACTATCGGCGCAATCTATGAACTGACCAACAACGGCGTCACTTCTTATGTATACAATGGTGACTTGAACGGCGATGGTAATTCAGGCAATGACTTGATGTACATTCCAAAAGTATCTACCGACATTAATCTGGTTAAAGTTGGTTCAGGTGGTTTGGGAACAGGAACAACAGGTGTTACCGATACAAGAACAGCCGCACAGATCTGGTCTCAGTTGGATGGATTCATTTCCAATTCAACCTACCTGAACACCCACAGAGGTCAATATGCCAAGAGAAACGCAACTGTGATGCCTTATTTCAGCAGATTGGATGTGAACCTAACCCAGGACTTCAACATGAAGTTTGGCAAGGATACCCATACAATCAAGCTTTCACTGGATATGATCAATGCAGGAAACTTCCTTAACAGAGATTGGGGCGTGGTTAAGATTACTACTGCTACCAACGTATTGAAATATGAAGGTATCTCTGCCGATGGAAAAACTCCTTCTTTCTCTTTCCCATTCCAGACAGGAACCACTCCATTTACGCAACCATTCCAAAACTCTACTGGGATCACTTCAAGATGGCAGTTGATGTTTGGTATCAAATACCTGTTCAATTAATAGCATAAATATTATTTGAAAAAAAACTTCCTCTTCAGAAAGGGCATCAAAAAAGTCATTCTGAAATGATTAACAGATGAAAGCAGTAAATTACAGGTTAAACACCTTGTAGTTTACTGCTTTTGTGTTACTTTTAAACCTTAATTAAGTAAATTTAACAAAGCTTAAAAAAAAATTAAGCCATTCAAAGCAATAAAGGCTTTAACTCAATTAGGTAAACAATAGATAATCAGATTAATTAATCACTAAAATGTCATTAATGAAAAACAAATTTTTAAAGCTCTGCCTGACCCTGGTACTGTTTGCAGGAATGTTTGCAACGGTGATGGCGCAGGTTACGACCTCCGGAATGAGCGGTAGGATTACCAGCAACAATGAATCTTTGCCAGGGGCAGCCATTGTTGCGGTTCACGTTCCTTCGGGAACCCAGTATGGCACGGTGACCAATGCCGACGGCCGCTTCTCCCTAATGGGGATGCGTACAGGTGGGCCTTACAAGGTTGAAGTCTCCTTTGTAGGTTACACTAAAGTCTCTTACACAGACATCACCCTCTCTTTGGGTGAAACTTTTGTGTTAAATACCTCCCTCAAGGAGGGTGCCGCTACAGTAGGTGAAGTAACAGTCGTTGCCACCAAACCTTCTCCATACAACTCCGAGAAGAATGGTGCCTCGGTAAACGTCAATA
>CAINVV010000116.1 GCA_903854235.1 uncultured Bacteroidia bacterium
ATGCCAGATAGTTACAACCTGGTGGTCAATCTTTCGCACCCATTGGTTAAAAAGGTCATTGGTGAGAAAGATGTCCAGTTGCAGCATGATCTTACTGGCTTCCAGCTTGAATTAGCCAAATTGAACGAACAGAAGGCTAACCTGGAGAAGCTGAAAGAGGGCAAAAAAGAGGAAGAGATTCCACAGGAGGAGAAGGATCTGTTGAGTGAAACCAGAGAGTCCATCTCCAGGGTTGAAGGAGAAAAACGGACCAAACTCGAACAGTTCGGGAGCACAAATCCTCTAGCCAACCAATTGGTTGACCTTGCTTTCCTGGCCAACAACATGTTGAAAGGAGAAGCACTTGCCAACTTCGTCAAACGCAGTATTGATCTGATTCAGTAATCGTTACTGTTTAACATAAAAAGGTTCACCGGGTGACTCAGAGTCACCCGGTGAGCTTTTTTAGGTAAAGAGGTGAAAATGCGCCAAGCCACCTTCTGAGGTCTCCTTGTAGATGGAGGGAAGGTCGTGACCTGTTTGTGCCATGGTCTGCACAATCTTGTCGAAACTGATCATGTGCCTTCCATCGGAAAGCATGGCGTAGTTGTTGTGGTTGATGGCACGTGCTGCTGCAAAGGCATTTCGCTCGATGCAGGGAACCTGCACCAGTCCGGCCACGGGATCGCAGGTTAACCCAAGATGATGTTCCAATCCCATTTCTGCAGCATATTCCACCTGGTAGATACTTCCTCCGCTCATTTGAGTAGCTGCAGCCGATGCCATGGCACAAGCCGTTCCCACTTCCCCCTGGCATCCAACTTCGGCTCCCGAGATGGAAGCATTGGTTTTAACAAGGTTGCCGATAATGCCGGCAGTGGCCAACGCCTTCAAAATCTTTTTATCCGACATCTTGTAAAACTTGCTGGCATACTTGAGTACGGAAGGCATCACTCCGCAAGCTCCGCAGGTGGGGGCAGTCACAATCAGTCCGCCGGCCGCATTCTCCTCAGATACCGCCAGGGCATAGGCATAAATCATACCGCGCTTCTTGATGTCGGGTTCGAAATAGCGGGCCTTTTCAAAATAGGCAGAGGCCTTTCTCGGATAATTGAGTACTCCCGGCAGGGGACCTTCGGCCTCCAGTCCACGTTTTATTGCTTCCTGCATGACCCGCCAAACTTCATTCAGATAATCCCAGATATCTGTATCCTCGTGCTCTGCTACATATTCCCAGATGCTCTTTCCGTTTTGATAACACCAGTCTAGGATGGTTTCGAGGTTGTTTTCCGGATAAATGAGTTTGGTTTCTGAGACAGTGGTATCATCAACGATGGCTCCTCCACCCACAGAATAAGCTATCCACCTATCCATTAACTGGTTGCTACTGTCAAGTGCCTCAAATTTCATGGCATTGGGATGCCGTGGCAGAAAGACGGCCGGCAACCACTCAAATTCCACCGGAAGGGGAACAAACGTTTTCTGGATGGCCTGATCAGTAAGGTGCCCCTTCCCCGTAGCAGCCAGACTGCCATAAAGGGTTACCCGGAAAGATGCAGCGCTTCTGTTGCGTTGCAAAAACAGCTCGGCTGCCTTTTTGGGTCCCATGGTATGACTGGATGAGGGACCATATCCAATTTTGTAGATCTCTTTGATCGATTCCATTTCCTATGATTAAGAATACCTGAAAAATTTAAGTCAAACAAAAGTAACAATTTGCTCCATTGACTTTGAGTGATCCAAAATAATAAGTAAAAAGAGGGACCGTGAATCGTTATATTCACAAGAATTAGGGATATTTGCAGAAAGGACTAAACGTAAAATTGCATGGCATTAAATCTTACGGAAAAAGATTTGCAGAAGATTATTCTGGTTGGTGACCGGGTGCTCGTCAAACCGAAAAACCCCAACCAGCAAACAAGCTCTGGACTTTACCTTCCACCTGCTGCCATGGAAAAAGAGAGTGTACAGGCGGGGTATGTCATCAAAACCGGACCAGGCTTCCCGATTCCTGCCCTGACCGATGAGGATGAACCGTGGAAAGAGGTAAAAGAGGAGAACAAGTACGTACCACTTCAGGCGCACGAAGGAGACCTGGCCGTTTACCTGCATAAAACCGGCGTAGAGGTGGAGTTTAAAAACGAAAAATACCTGATCCTTCCGCACTCGGCCATCCTGATGCTGGTTAGGGAGGAGGGTTTGTTTGAATAATCCCAACCAAAACAAACTCCTTTTTGAATACATCGGGTATGTTGATTCCAAAAAAAAAGCTGTCACCCATTTCGGATAACAGCTTTGTCCAATTAAAGAGCAGGTAGAATGAACTTACCTTCTCAAAGGTAAATTACTCGGCAACTTCAACAATTACCTCATTGCTCTGCCACAATCCGTGCTTGGTGCAATAAGCTTGTGCGATCAACTTCAGGCTTTTTACGGGAACGATGTAGAAATCGATTTCGACCTGACTTGGAGCACTGCCCATGGTGCCGGCTGAGAGGGTAGTCTGAGCCAGCATCCTTTCGCCATCCCACAGCTGAACATAGCTGATGTAATGGTCAAAATCATCAGGGTGCTTGTACTCTTCCCCAACTTTGACCTTTACCTTGAATTTTTCGCCCTTGACCGCCGTAGCATCGCAATGTACGAATGCAGAATGCCTGTCAATGTAATCGCGTTTTGCTTCCCTTTCGATCTGGGAAATGTCTTCGTAACGATTGATCTTCATTTTAATTTGAATTATGGATGTTAAAATTCTGTTCGGAATTATTCAAATTTCAGTGTTTTGAAAGATAACTGGCTACGCCTTCGGCGGAAGCCTGCATCGCATCATCTCCTTCTTTCCAGTTGGCGGGACAAACTTCACCGAACTCCTCAAAATGGATCAATGCATCTACCGTGCGAATTGCCTCATCCACACTGCGACCCAATGGAAGATCGTTCACCAGTTGGTGACGAACGACACCCTTCTTGTCGATCAGGAACAGTCCCCTGTAAGCCACAGGTGCACCAACAAAACTGGATTGCCCCTCCTCATTTACTTCGTATTCACCTGCCAAAACGCCAAAATTTTCGGAAATGGTCTTCGACAAGTCAGAAACCAGCGGGAATTTAACACCCTTGATGCCACCATTGTTCTTCTCTGTGTTCAACCAGGCCCAGTGGGAAAATTCTGAGTCAACAGAACAACCGACAACAGCCACATTACGTTTTTCAAATTCAGTCAATTTTGCCTGAAAGGCCAGAATCTCCGTTGGGCATACAAAGGTAAAATCAAGCGGATAGAAAAAGAAAAGAACGAATTTCTCTCCAACAAACTGATCGAGGGAAAAATCGCTAACAATGTCGTTGCCATTTACTACAGCAGTTGCCTTAAAGTAAGGCGCTTTCTTACCAACTAAAGTACACATATCTAAAATATTAATTAATGTTTTTATAATGATTACAAAAATATGGATTAAAATTTATTCCTACAAATATCTTCCGTCAAGTTACAAAAAATAATCTGTAAATTAATATATAATTTATATTGCTCCTAAACTATTAACAGGTGACTTTAACTATTTGTTCTGTAAAAAAAATCTACCATATTTGTATTGAATTCAGAAACATAAAATGGATCAGCAACAAATTTCGGCATACCTGCTAAAAAACGGGGTGCGGCCCCTTCAGAAACGTGTTAAAATCATGAGCTATTTGGTTTCTAAACGAAACCATCCTACCGTAGATATGATCTACAGCGACCTCATTCACGAGATCAATGGATTGTCGAAGACAACCATTTACAATGTGTTGAATTTGTTCGTTCAATCCGGTGTGGCGCTGGCACTTAACATCGAAGGAAATGAGATCAGGTACGATGCGGATACCTCCACCCACGGCCATTTTAAATGCAAGGTCTGTACAGGGGTGATCGATTTCCGGATCAAAAAAGAAGATCTTCCAAATCCGATGCTCGAAGGATTTCGCATCGACGAACAGCATTTTTACCTCAAGGGTGTCTGCTCCTTTTGTGCCAATAAAATTGAAGCATGATTTGTTTTCAGTCCTGAATTGAACCACCCGTAAAAACTTACAGGCAGTCTTTGGAACAATCCGGGAAATGTCAAAGGAAAAAAGCATCCATCTGAAGCGCTTGCCTGGGTGTTTCCCCGCAAATCGATCCCATCGGTTTACAAGTTCCATTTGGCGAATGAATATTATATCTTTGTAAAATATAAAAACCAACCAGCGCTTTTCCCAATCAATGGGAATGTGCGTTTGGGTGTTCATTGCGTCCGCAAAAAAGCAAAAAATATACAGATGAATTAGCCTGGAGGAAGATTTTCACTCCAACAGAAAATAATTTTGAAGCTATTGCATCTGGCAATTGAAAACAAATTATAAGCAGATGAAACTCTGGGAAAAAGGGACAAAAATTAATGGTTTAATAGAATCATTCACGGTAGGGAAAGATCCGGAGATGGACTTCTTTCTGGCTGGTTTTGATGTCATAGGTTCTTTGGCACACATCCAAATGCTTGAACACATTGGGTTGCTGTCGTCGGATGAGTATGTTGCCCTTTCCGGTGAGTTGAGAACCATTCACTCAGAAATTGCCTCAGGCAATTTTCTCATGGAAGAGGGGGTGGAAGATATTCACTCCCAGATCGAACTGTTGTTAACTTCCCGTCTGGGTGATATGGGGAAGAAAATTCACAGTGGCCGATCCAGAAACGACCAGGTACTGCTCGACCTCAAACTTTTCACCAGGGATGCCATCAAAACTGTTACGGAAAATACGGTCCGGCTTTTTGACATATTGATTGCCCAAAGTGAGCGCTACAAGAAGGTTCTTCTGCCCGGGTATACCCATTTGCAGGTGGCCATGCCTTCCTCTTTTGGATTGTGGTTCAGTGCCTATGCGGAAAGCCTGACAGATGATCTGGCATTGCTCCAGGCTGCCTACCGGGTAGCAGATCAAAACCCGCTGGGTTCGGCTGCCGGTTATGGTTCCTCTTTTCCGCTCGACAGACAGATGACGACCGATCTTCTTGGCTTTGAATCCATGAATTTCAACGTGGTCTATGCCCAGATGGGACGCGGCAAAATGGAACGGACCGTTCTGTTTGCCCTGGCTTCTATCGCCTCGACGCTTTCCCGGTTGGCCTATGATGTTTGTCTTTACACGAGTCAGAATTTCAATTTTTTGAAGTTGCCAGATGAACTCACTACTGGCTCGAGCATCATGCCACACAAGAAAAATCCGGATGTCTTCGAATTGCTGAGAGCACATTGCAACAAGATTCAATCTCTTCCTTCCCAGATGCTGACGATCACCAACAATTTGCCGAGCGGTTATTTCAGGGACATGCAGTTGACGAAGGAGATCTTCCTTCCGGCCTTTCAGGAGTTGAATGATTGTCTTTCCATTGCGGCCTTTGCCCTGGAGAACATCACCGTCAATGACCAGATTCTTGACGACGATAAATACCGTTACCTCTACAGCGTGGAAGCGGTGAACAAGCTGGTTCTTTCCGGAATTCCCTTCCGGGATGCCTACCAAAGCGTTGGGAGGGATATCGATCAAAATCGTTTCACTCCGGAAAAGGAGATCACCCATACACACGAAGGCAGCATCGGCAATTTATGTCTCGACAGGATAACGGCCAAAATGAGTCAGGTGGTAGACCTGTTTCATTTTGAAACCGCCACCAATGCACTCGACACACTCCTTAAACGCTAGCTTTCCTTGCGACCCAGCCAGCGCCATTTCAACCTTCTGAAAAGATCAAAATTTAATATTCTTTTAACTTGAATATTAAATTATTCAATTCCAACAGCTTAAATATATTTTTTTGCTATATTTCCTTTTTGCGGCCAAATATTAGTGATTACGGAAGGCGGATTTAGTTGGAAAAATAAAATAAAAAGCTATTTTTGCTTTCGAATATTAATTTTTAGCGCTATTTTTCTTACATCTTATTATTTTTTTAGGCAAATAACGAGATAATTAAAATACAGCACTGCCTTTTAAACACCAACTCAATTTAGTAAGTGGTATGGAACACAAAAAATTTCCAACTCCTGTAGGTTTGTATGATCCGGCTTTCGAACACGATGCCTGTGGAATTGGTTTCGTCGCCCACATCAAAGGAGCCAAGTCGCACGACATTGTCCTGCGGGGTTTGACAGTTTTGCTTAATATGGACCACCGCGGAGCAACGAGTTCCGACAACAAAACAGGGGATGGTGCAGGCATTCTGCTTCAGATGCCGCACGATTTTTTCCTTTCTCAAGGGATTGATCTGCCCGAACCAGGCCGCTATGGCGCAGGGCTCGTGTTTCTTCCTGTAGCGGAAGAGGAGGCCGACTATTGCGTGGAAGTTCTTAACCGATATGTGGAAGCAGAAGGGTTAAAACTGATTGGTTGGCGCAAGGTGCCGGTAGATGGCTCTGTCATCGGAGAAATTGCGCGAAGCACGGAACCCTTGATCCGTCAGATTTTTGTCAAGGGAAACTACGAACAGGATGTTCTTGAAAGAAAACTTTACCTGGCAAGAAAACAGGCCGAAAGAACGGTCAGGGAATCGAAACTCGCCGGCAAAAGCAGTTTTTATTTGCCCAGTTTTTCCAGTAAAATAATGATATACAAGGGGATGTTTACCCCGGGCCAATTGAGGGATTACTTCAAGGATCTGACACATCCCGAAATGAAAAGTGCAATTGCCCTGGTACACTCCCGTTTCAGCACCAATACTTTCCCAACCTGGTATCTGGCGCAGCCTTTCCGAATGATTGCCCACAACGGGGAGATCAACACGATCAAGGGAAATCGTCAATGGATGCATGCACGCGAATCGCTGCTTGATTCAGCACTTTTTGGTGATGAAATTGACAAGCTCTACCCAATCATTGAACCCGGAAAGTCCGATTCTGCCTCCTTCGACAATACCCTGGAATTTCTGAACATGACCGGGAGAAGCATGCCGCACTCCCTTTGCATGATGATCCCCGAATCCTTCAACGAAAAAAATCCGATTCCGGAGAGTCTGAAGGCATTCTACGAGTACCATTCCACCCTGATGGAGCCTTGGGATGGCCCAGCCTCCATGGTCTTCTCAGACGGCCGCTACATTGGCGGTACGCTCGACCGAAACGGATTACGGCCTTCCAGGTATGTGATCACCAAGAACGACCTGATTGTCATGGGATCCGAAGTCGGTGTTCAGGTTTTCAAACCCGAAGAGATCAAGGAAAAAGGGCGGCTTCGTCCGGGTAAACTGTTGCTGGTAGATACCCAATTGGGGATTCTGATTCCTGACAAGGAGGTAAAGGCAGATCTGAGTCGCCGAAATCCCTATATCAACTGGCTGAAGGAGAACAGGCTGATGCTCGAGGACATCGTGGTCAAGCAGCGTGTCCCCTCCAACATGGGAGATCAGTTTGGCGTTTACAGCAAGGTATTCGGCTACAGCAAGGAGGAGATGCAGGTCGTGATCAAAGAGATGGCTGAAACTGCCAACGAGCCCACCAGTTCGATGGGAAATGACACGCCGCTGGCTGTATTCTCCGACAAGCCTAAGCGCTTTTTCAGCTATTTCCGTCAGCTTTTCGCGCAGGTGACCAATCCGCCGATTGATCCGATCCGGGAGGGTTTGGTGATGTCGTTGACCAACTACATCGGTTCCCTCAGCAGCAACATCCTGGATGAGACGCCAAACCATTGCAAACTGATCAAATTCGATAGTCCCATCATCACCAATACAGACCTTGGCAAAATCAAGGATCTGAAGCACGAGGTCTTTAACCATGCGACCATACCAATGGTTTTCCCCATCAAGGAGGGAGTTGAGGGATTCAAGAAAGCCTTCAAAAAGATGCTGGATGATGCGGAAAAAGCGGTGGATGAAAAGAAAAATTTCATCATCCTCACCGACCGTACCATCTCCGAAGACCTGGTTCCTATCCCATCGTTGCTTTCTGTAGCTGCGGTGCATCACCACCTGATCAAGACAAAAAAACGGATGCAAATCGGTATTCTGGTGGAGAGTGCAGAGCCAAGGGAGATCATGCATTTCGCCTTGCTGCTGGGTTATGGTGCCAGTGCCATCAATCCATATCTCGCTTTTGCCGCCATCAGCCACCTGGTGAAAAAGGACGAAATCAAACTTCCCTATGCCGAGGCCAGAAAAAATTACATCAAAGCCATCGATAAAGGATTGCTGAAAGTACTCTCAAAAATGGGTATCTCCACCCTGAGGTCGTACCACGGTTCCGAATTGTTTGAAGCCGTTGGCGTCAGCGATGAACTGATCGACGAATACTTTAAAGGCACCTCCACGCGTATCAGCGGAGTGGGATACAAGGAGTTGTGTGAAGAAGCCATCATGTTCCACAAGGAGGCTTACAGCAAAGACCAGACCAAAGTCATTTTTGATACCAACGGGGAATACCACTACCGGAACAACGGGGAGCATCATGCCTGGAATCCGCAGTCCATCGCCTTGCTACAATGGGCTACCAAGACTGACAGTTACGAGGTATTCAAGAAATTCAGTTCCCTGGTGGATGAACAAAACAGGAAACCTGCCTTTGTACGCGGTGCCTTGCAATGGAAATGCAATCCGATTCCAATCGAAGAGGTAGAACCTGCAGAAGCCATCCTGAAACGATTCGTGACGGGCGCAATGTCGTACGGATCAATTTCCAGAGAGGCACACGAAGCGCTTGCCATTGCGATGAACGAGATTGGCGGAAGAAGCAATACCGGCGAAGGAGGCGAAGATCCCGAACGTTTCGGGACAAACCGAAATTCTAAGATCAAACAGATCGCATCCGGACGTTTTGGGGTAACCAACAACTACCTGATGAACGCAGAGGAGCTTCAGATCAAAATCGCCCAGGGGGCAAAGCCGGGCGAGGGCGGTCAGCTTCCTGGCTTTAAAGTCAATAAAATCATTGCCAAAACACGAAATTCTACACCGGGAATAACCCTGATATCTCCTCCTCCTCACCACGATATTTATTCGATTGAGGACCTGGCACAGTTGATTTTCGACCTTAAAAATGTCAACCCAAAGGCAAAGGTCTCCGTCAAACTGGTTTCTGAGACGGGTGTCGGCACCATTGCTGCCGGTGTGGCCAAAGGATTTGCAGACATCATCATCCTGAGCGGATGCGAAGGAGGCACTGGCGCTTCGCCGGCCAGTTCGATCAAACATGCCGGACTGCCCGCAGAATTCGGCATCGCAGAAACGCAGCAGACTCTGGTGATGAACAATCTACGTGGACGGGTAAAACTTCAGGTCGACGGACAATTGAAGACGGGCCGTGATGTGGTCATCATGGGAATGCTGGGAGCTGAAGAGTTTGGTTTCTCTACTGGAGCACTCATCTCGCTGGGATGCATCATGATGCGGAAATGTCATCTCAACACTTGTCCTGCAGGGATTGCTACACAAAATAAAAACCTTCGAAAGAGATTCCTAGGCAGATCCCAATATGTAATCAATTATTTTCAGTTCATTGCCAGGGAGATCCGCGAGTACATGGCTGAAATCGGAGTCAAAACCTTCGACGAACTGGTGGGCCGAAACGACCTGCTCGAAGTCAATCCGGCCGTTACCAACTGGAAAATGAAGAATGTTAACTTCTCCAAATTCCTCTATTTGCCGGAAGAAGCAAGCATCTATCCCATCCGCAATACCCATCCCAATACCAAGGATCTGGACGATGTTCTGGATCGTATGCTGATCAAGGAGGCCAACAAAGCCATCAAGAGCGGCGAAAAAGTGTGGATCGGGCACAACATCAACAACGTGATGCGCACCACAGGCGCCATGTTATCCGGCGAAATTTCCAAAAGATACGGGGAGGTTGGACTGCCAAAAGACACCATCAATTGTACTTTCAAAGGCTCTGCCGGACAAAGTTTTGGTGGATTTCTGGTCAAAGGGGTCTCTTTCAGACTCGAAGGTGATTCGAATGACTACCTGGGCAAAGGACTCTCCGGAGGGAAAATCGTCGTGGTACCGCCAACTGGTTCCACCTTTGAACCTCAGAACAACATCATCGTTGGCAATACAACACTTTATGGTGCCACCGGCGGCGAAGTCTACATCAAGGGAGTGGCCGGCGAACGTTTCTGTGTCAGAAATTCCGGAGCAAAAGCCGTTGTGGAAGGTACAGGCGATCACTGCTGCGAATATATGACGGGTGGACGCACCGTAGTACTCGGCACAACCGGACGAAATTTTGCAGCAGGGATGAGCGGAGGAATCGCTTATGTACTCGATGAGCAGGGCGACTTCGATTATTATTGCAACAAAGGGTTGGTAGAACTTGGTCCGGTTGAGGACAAAGCCGATGTTCAAGAACTTCAGGAGCTGATACAAAGGCACCTGCTCTATACACAAAGTCAGCAGGCAGAAAAAATACTGACCAACTGGGAAGAATACCTTCACAAATTCGTCAAGGTCATCCCACTGGAATACAAGAAAGTACTGAACGAAGCAAAACTGAAAGAGGTAAAACGGAAGCTGGAGATGGCGGAAGATGCACCCAACATCAGGGAATAAACTCTAAGTACTTTTATAAAATATCAACAATTAACGACATGGGAAATCCAAAGGGTTTTATAGAAATAGAGAAGAAATTGGGCGGTTACAGACCTGTGAGTGAGCGCATTGGTGATTTCGGAGAGGTCGAACAAACGTTGGACGATCAGGATCGCGTGAATCAGGCATCCAGGTGCATGGATTGCGGCGTTCCGTTCTGCCATTGGGCCTGCCCGGTGGGAAGTAACATTCCCGAATGGCAAGATGCCGTTTACCGTGGGAAATGGGACGAAGCCTATCAGATATTGAACAAAACCAACAGCTTTCCTGAATTTACCGGGAGGGTTTGTCCGGCTCCTTGCGAAAAATCCTGCGTCCTTGCCATCCACGACGAATCTGTCACCATTCGGGAGAATGAGTGTGCGGTGGTGGAACACGCCTTTGATTTGAATCTGGTACATCCAAATATCCCCGAAAAACGAACCGGCAAAAAAATTGCTGTAGTGGGTTCTGGTCCTGCAGGTTTATCGGTTGCCGATCTGCTCAATCAGGCGGGTCACAGTGTGACGGTATTCGAGCAGGATAACGCCGTTGGCGGCTTACTCAGATACGGCATTCCGGATTTTAAACTGAACAAGGGTGTGATAGACAGAAGAGTAGATCTCTTTGTCAAAGAGGGAGTCAATTTCAAAACCAATGTCAAGGTAGGCGAGCAGATCTCGGAACAGGAGCTATTAGCACAATTTGATGCGGTTTGTCTGGCCTGTGGAGCGATGCAACCCCGTGACCTCAAAACAACACCGGGCCGCGAACTGAAAGGGGTCTATTTTGCGATGGACTACCTCAGGCAGCAGAACAAAGTAGTCAAGGGGGAGACGATTGCCGATGACATCCGCATCCTGGCCAAAGACAAGAAGGTATTGGTGATAGGTGGTGGAGATACCGGTTCTGACTGTGTCGGGACGGCCATTCGTCAAAAAGCCACTGCCGTAACACAAATCGAAATCCTCGAAAAACCATCCGATCAAAGAACAGAAGATAATCCTTGGCCCTTCTGGCCCAATACCCTGCGTACTTCAAGCTCCCATCTGGAAGGTTGCGAAAGGCGTTGGTCATTGAACACCCGCCGGTTTATAGGTGAAAACGGAGTATTAAAAGCCGTCGAAGTGGTTAAAGTGGAGTGGACCAAGACCAATGGACAGATGTCGATGCGGGAAATTCCGGGTACGGAGGAGATCATTGAAGCCGACCTGGTCATGTTGTCGCTGGGATTCCTTTCCCCGATACACGAAGGGTTACTCAATAGCCTAAAGGTAGATTACGATGCACGCGGGAATGTCAAGGCGAATGATTTCGCTACCAATGTCGACAAAATCTTCGTTGCCGGTGATGCAACCCGGGGTGCAAGTCTGGTGGTTCACGCCATCCGGTCAGGCAGGGATGCAGCAATGCAGATCCACGATTTTGTCTCCAAATAATTGAATATGAAATCTTTTACAAATAAACCCCTTCATTCGAATGTCGGGGTTTATTTTTTTGCAGGTGGTCTTCAGTGGGAGGAATGACATTTATCACCTTCCTCAAAAAGTATTAGCATCTGATCTGTTTTTTGGATATTTTTGGCCTACCGGCCGTTGAAATGTCGAATTCCACCTACTCATCCGTCCGGCTCATAAATTACCGTACAAATTTAGAACCGAGATGAAAAAAAATCTGTTTCCCCTGTTTGTGGCCTTTATTTTGTCTCTCCTGGCCTATGGACTTTCCGCGCAAAACAAACCTGTTGAAAATGCCGATTACCGGTTGGCAGAAAGATTTTCCCCAACCAAAATCGGGAAAATGGTATTCAGCACTTCCGTCGTTCCAAAATGGTTGAAAACCGGAGATCAGTTCTGGTATTCGGACACCACCTCGGAGGGAATCACCTTTTACCTGGTGGACATGGATAAGCGGACAAAGACGGTCCTGTTCGACAACCACAAGATGGCTGCCATGCTAACCAAAATCACCCGGGATCCTTACGACTGGCAGCACTTGCCTCCCATGCGGCTTAAATTCAAGAAGAACGATACTGTTTTTCAGTTCGACGTGACCAGCAGCCAGGATGAGGAAAAGAAGAAAAAAGAGGCAGCCGCGACAAAAACAGACCCAAAAGCAGGAAAGCAAAAGAACGATACGATCACCATCCCTCCAGAAGATCCTCAAATGAGAAGAGGGGCCAGAACTACAGAGGATACCGACAAAGACAAGGTAAAGAAAAAGGTGTTCCATCTGGAATACAACCTGAAAACAGGGGATCTCTGCGAAATAAAAGACTGGAAGGAAATCAAGGATGATGCGGACTGGGCCAACATCTCACCGAATGGGGAGTGTATCCTCTTCGCACGCAACTACAACCTCTGGTGGATGGACAAGGAGAATTACCTGAAGGCTAAAAAGGATGACAAGGACAGCACCGTCGTTGAACACCAGATGACCACCGACGGAGTGAAGGATTACGCCTACGGCGGAGGTTTTACGGCAACCGACAACGACGACGAAAAAAAGATCAAGGAAGAGAAGAAAAAGCGGAAAGGGGCCTATGTCAGCTGGTCGCGTGATTCCAAGAAATTTGCCCTGATCCGGGAAGATAGTCGAAAAGTAAAGGATTTGTGGGTCATCAATGTATTGAAAGAGCCACGGCCAGAGTTGGAAACCTACAAATACCAACTTCCTGGAGAAAAAGAATCTCCGCAGGATGAACTTTGGGTTTTCGATACCGCATCCAAAAAAGGAAAGAAAATTGCAGTCGACCAGTTCAAGGATCAGACCGTCACCATTCACCGCGCCAATCTGACCAACAAGGAGCGGCTCGAAGATTATGTACCCGCCACCTGGTTGTCCGAAACATCAGACCAGATCTACATTACCCGAAGAAGCCGTGACCTGTACCGCACCGATATCTGCTCTGTCAACACCGAAACAGGGGAAACCAAGGTGATCATCGAAGAAAGGATGAACACCTATGTTGAGACCAAGAGACTGATAACCATCAACCATGGGAAAGAATTCGTTCATTGGTCGGAACGCGACGGCTGGGGGCACTTATACCTGTATGACGAAAATGGGAACCTGGAGAACCAGATTACTTCAGGACCCTGGCATTGCGGGGAAATTGTCAAAGTGGATGAAAAGGCAAGAGTGGTCTATTTTGTGGCCAATGGCCGCGAACCGGGAGAAAATCCCTACTACGAACATTTGTACCGGATCAACCTGGATGGTTCCGGCCTTCAGCTGCTGAACCCTGGAAATTTCACCTGCAACATGGAAATGAGTGACTCCTATAAATACTTTATCAATACCTACTCAAGGGTCAATACGGTGCCTAAATCGGAAATCCGTGACAATACCGGAAAACCGGTAATGGAGCTCGCAACGGCAGATTTGAGAAACCTGTTTGCAGCCGGATACAAATTTCCTGAGCCTTTCAAGGCAAAGGCTGCCGATGGAATCACCGACCTGTTTGGCGTGATGTACAAACCCTTTAATTTCGATTCAACAAAAACCTATCCGTTGATCGAATACGTCTATCCAGGCCCCCAGACTGAGGCAGTGAATGCAGCCTTTTCGAGCCGAATGGACCGGACCGACCGTTTGGCTCAGCTCGGATTTGTCGTGATAACCCTGGGAAATCGCGGGGGCAATCCCAACCGTTCCAAATGGTACCACAACTATGGATATGGTGACCTAAGGGATTATGGGCTGGCCGACAAAAAATATGTAGCCGAGGAACTGGCCGACAAGTACAAATTCATTGATATTACCCGGGTAGGGATCACAGGACATTCGGGCGGTGGATTTATGTCGACAGCAGCCCTTTGCCAGTATCCTGATTTTTACAAGGTGGCCGTCTCCTCCTCCGGCAACCACGAGAACAACATCTACAACAGATGGTGGAGCGAAACCCACAACGGCATCAAGGAAAAACTGAACGATGACGGGGAGACTCAATTCCTGTACGAAATCGAAAAGAATACAGTACTGGCCAAAAACCTGAAAGGGAATTTGTTGCTGATCACTGGAGATATTGACGACAATGTCCATCCCGGAAATACCATCCGAATGGCCAATGCCCTGATCAAGGCCAATAAACGGTTCGATTTTTTCCTGATGCCCGGACAAAGGCATGCCTATGGTGAATTCACAGAATATGCGTTCTGGCTGAAGGCAGACTATTTCTGCAAACACCTGATCGGCGATTCTTTGATCAGCACGGATATTTTCGAGATGGACAGGGAAACCATTCAAACACCTGGCAAGAACTACAAGCGATAACCACAATTTCGCCAGGTAGAAGGCTCAAAAATATAGGCTAAATGGCACTGGGGGAATTGGATTGATCAGAATCTCAATCTAACCTCTGGCCCATTGGTTGAAACGACAAAACTAAGATTGATTTTTGGAAAGGATTCAGCAGTTGCTCCATCCTTTCCATAAATTTTGTTGTATCGATGAAGGGCCCTTCTTGCCCGAATGGGCTGCGACCAAATCTGTGCCTCCGTGATGACACAATTCAATCCAAAATTGGCCACTCCGTCCCAAATGGTGCGGTGAAAACCAAGCCAGGTAACCATTCCACTTGCCAGGTTTACGCCAGTGCAAAGCAGGTGTGCTTTCCAGTGCCTGGCTTCCGTTTCCACCAGAGCGCGTTCTTTGAGAATTTTTTCGAGAACGGCCAGTTTTTCAAGGCTTACGCCTGAAGTTAGCTCCGGAAATTGGCTCACTTTATCCGTAAAATAGTCGGGTTGAAAAGCAGAGATCAGCTGACCAATCGTACCTGCAAAGGTAGTAATTGCACCGACAGCCATATCCTGACGGGTGGATAGCTCCTTGCTGGAAAGCCAAATGGCTCCTTGTGCAAGGGTTGCTCCCCCGTACCCCGCCACCCAGCCGTACCACCATTGATTTGTTCCCTGCTGATCCGATTTCAGGCTGTTTTGAAGAAAGTTGATCCTTCGATGGAGAATGGAATCTGAAAGTTCCTGTGCATTCAATGTTTGAAATGATCCAACCAGAACAGTCAAAATCACCATCCTGCAGGTGAGCCATTGCCATCCCCGCATGGCGGGATTATTTGGACGCATGACCGTTGGTTTCCGAGGAGTTTACAGGGACCATATTTACCTGAAGTCCGGAAGCCGTGACCGACTGGTTTGCCGTTAATATTTTTGACTCCTTCAACCTGGAAGAGAGGATCAGTGCCACAATCATCAATCCGATCATCCCCATTAACGGATGGGTCATTGATCCAGAGATTTCACTCTTTAACCCGTCCATGCCAAAAATAAAGGCGATGCCTGAAATCTGTCCCATCAACAACAGCCAACCGTTTGAGGCCCCTTCGGAAGCAGGGAAGGTGATTTCGGCCCCATATTGGAATCCGATTGGACCCGAACTCAACAGAAAAAATCCAAGCAATGCTCCTGAAGCCAGCAGAACGGCATAGTTGGTGGCAAAGGTAATCCCGATCAGCCCAAAGGTCGCACCGACCAAAGCCAAAATAATGAATGGGGTCCTTTTCTTGTAATAATCCGATAAAAAGGGCATAACCAATGCGCCAAGAATTCCCCCGCCAATCATCAATCCGCCGGTATCTCCGGCCTGTGCCGCCGTAAAACCACGAGGCATCAAGATGTTCTCAATCCAGGTGGTTACACTGTTGAAGACACCGAGCCCAATGAAAAAAATGACCATCAGCAACCAAAAATCCCTTGATTTGAACATCAGTCTGAAACCATCCATGGCAAGGGCCCGAACCTCTCCTTCCGCTTCGCAAGGGGGAGTCAACGGCTTCTCCCTGGCAAAGACAAGAAATAAGCCTGCGAAGGCAATCGCAACAATTCCATACAGTTTCATCATGCCGGTTAATCCGTAAATGGCGAAAAAAATAGGGGTCAAAACCATTCCCATCAAGATGCCGACGTACATCGACAAGGTGCCGAGGCCTGCAGCAGTAGCCCGTTCCTCCATCGGGAACCAGCTGGCAGAGATTTTGGTAATGGCATTCAGCAGAAAAGGCTGACCGATGGCAATGCCAATTTGCGCCATCATCACCAGGTTGAAATCCGCTCCAGCCCAACCGCGCATCAGACCGAAGACTCCCGTAAACAAGGCGCCCAGACCCGCACCAACCTTTATGCCATAGGTATCGATGATCCAGGAGGCCGGAATAGATACCACGATAAAAACAACCATAAACGACATGGAGAGCATCCCGACCATCAAATCCGAGACTTTGAAGTAGGCAGCAGCATCAACCGTAATCGGGGCAAAAGTGATCCACAGAAGCTGATTCATGGCAACAATCAGCATAAAGAGGACGAGCATCACCCAACGATAGCCGTAAACTTTGTAATGGGTCATTTGAATGAATTTACGTGTAAATCTAGAATAAAATTATACAAATTACAATAATTCACCGGGTTGCATTGGAACCCATCAAGAAGTAGCCTTCAGCCAGTTGAAATTGTTGGACCATCAAATCTTGCATTGGCACAAATGGGCTCTGCATTTTTCTTTGGAAAGTGAGTCCTGATGGCCGGGAAAAAACGGGGCAGGCAGAAAATGAATGATCTACATTCTCTCCCGCCTGCCACATATCTTTTCAATGGATCGCATCACACGACCACGTATAAACGAAGCATTGCCAGCCTATCAATCTATTTGACGACTTTGGCCTCTTCCAAAAGTACGTCATACTTGTATCCGTAACCAAAATCCTTGTCAACGGCGATCACACCTTCGAAAGTAACAACGGAACCAACCTTTACGGTTTCCATCGAAGTTATGGTCAAGTCAAATGATCCGTTGGCTTCTGAACCATCCTGCAGGTGGACCCAGTTCTTGTTCATAATTTCAGGACTAAACTTAACCACCTGGCCAGTGACTTTGATTTTTTTACCCGCATATTTGCTCTTGTCGGCAAATAACTCGGCTAAACCGATGGCACCACCAACCGGGGTCACCTTAATGCCGTCCACTTTTTCCAGTGATTGTCTGCCTTTGGTGGTCAAAGCCACTGGGGCTTTCTCGGCTATTGGCTTGTCACTGAATTCCATTATGAACTGGATGCTATCAAAAACACGATTCAGCTCTTTGCTCTTGAAGGCCTTCATTTCCATGCCTGATTTGTAATAGTAGGTTTTTCCCTTCTCAGCTTCAAAGCGGGAAACGGCTGCCCAATACTCCTTGTCGCCTTCAGTCAGCAGAAGGTAGGTATACCCACTGGTCTGAATGACATCTTTTGCAACCACAACATGCATATCAGCTGTTTGAGTGGAAGGTTGTGGGGCTGGTTTATTAGCGGTTTTCTTGACAGTGGCATTGTTGCAACCTGTTAACAAGGCCAATGCGAAAAATAGGTACAATATTGACTTCATGGGTTGTTGATAATGAATGATGGATGATAAATGATGGATGTATGTTTTAGAAAGTTAATCTTTCAAATCAATTTGAGACGAGTTGTTAAATGCCTTCCACGCAACTCCTCCGACGAGAACCAGCACGACTACCAGAGCATAGGGGAAGGAGTCGGCACTGCCGCTTCCGTATGAATGAAGACCTGTCAGGTAGTAATTTACGCCGAGATAGGTCATCAGCACGCAAAGCAATCCTGCCACGGAGGCCAGGTTGAGGGCAAACCATCCGCGGTAGCCGGGCATCAGACGCATATGGGTGATGAAGGCATAGACCAAAATGGTAACCAGCGACCAGGTCTCTTTCGGATCCCATCCCCAGTAACGACCCCACGACTCATTGGCCCAGATGGCACCCAAAAATGTCCCGATGGTAAGCAGATACAAGCCAAGGGTCATAGCCGCTTCGTTGATCCAGGTCATGTGGCGAATGTTGCGCTGAACCCGCTCCTTGTTGGCAGGTTTTACCAGGCTGGCCAAAATAAGATTGAGCAATCCAATGATCGCACTGACCCCCAGAAATCCGTAACTGCCTGTGATGACCGCCACGTGAATGGCAAGCCAGTAAGACTTCAGTACCGGAACCAGGTTGGTGATTTCAGGATTAAGCCAGCTCATCTGCGCCACAAAGAGGGTCAATCCGGAGAGCAAGGCAGCTGCCCCCATGACCATCGGATTTTTTCTGGCAAAGATCAATCCGGCCAGCATCCCTGCCCAGGCAATATAGATCATTGATTCGTATCCGTCACTCCAGGGCATATGTCCAGCAATGTATCCCCGGATTCCCAACCCCAGGGTATGAAGGGCAAATCCTGCCAGGAAGATCCAACCGGTATAGGTGACGACTTTGTCATTCATCGATCCGGTGGTAAGAAGCGCCCTGAAATAGAATCCCATCAGCAACAGACCCGTCAAAAGATAGAGGAACGAAAGATCCCTGAAAATATTGACACGGTTATAGAGTATTTCAAGATTTTGTTTGACGGCACCGGGAATCAGATCCGATCCCAATTTGTGCTGAAATTGGTCGATAAGGGCAAGATCCGCCTTTTGACGTGAGGCATCTCCCGTTTGCACGGCGTTGAGGTAATCGGAGAAGACCTTCATCATCATCGCCCCTGAGGTCGAGTTGGGAGCGGTGGTCAGATCCTCCCAGGTCGTATTTGCCTTGTCGGAAGAGGGGAACAACCGAAGCAACTCACCTTTGAATACCAGGTAGGCCACATTCAGCCTGTCGTCCACCTTGATGATGGCATTTTCATAGGTTCCGCGCTGCGAGGGCTGTTTGGCATAGGCTGCGCTTACCTCTTTCATCATCTTGTAATTGCCCTTGTCATCGAAGAAATCGGCAAAAGTAGCCTTGTCGGAAGAGATCCCCAGCAACTGTTCAATCTTAGGTTCAGAAAGAACAATCAGCGGAACGCGCTGCCAATCTTCGGGATAGGTGATCATGCTCAGCACGGCCTGCTCGGGGGATAAGCCGTTCAGGCTCTCCTGCCGCGATATTTTCATGATCACTTCATAGGCCAAAGTACTGAATGGCTTTACCCTGCCATCGTGTCCCTGCACCCAGACTCCAGAAAACGCTTTGGCTGCCTCTTTCGAGACTTCAGCCGCCCTGAGTTCACCCGAAAGCAGTATCAGACCAAAAATAACAAAGGCGGAAACAGGTTTCGAAGCCTTCTGCATCAAACGGTAGAAATGGCTTTTCTTGTTGAAGATGGAGAGCAGGATGGCTCCAAAAAGCAAGGCATAGCCGATGTAGGTCAGACCGGTACCTGGCATATCGTGATTTACGGAAAGGATGGTTCCCTTCTCATCCTGGTCAAAGGAGGATTGATAAAACCGGTATCCCTTGTATTTCAATACATTATTCATATAAATAGAGAAGTCCATCGTGACATTGTCCGTCTTGTCTATCAATGTAACCTCACTCTTGTAGGAGGAGGGACTCATTGATCCCGGGTAGCGGGTCAGCTGAAAATCCTTCAGGTGTATGGCAAATGGGAGGGTCTTGATCTTGGGCCCGATCCAGATTTCATAATCGGCACCATCAAACTGTCCCTTCACGGAGGCATTCTCCCCCTCTTCTCCAATCATCACAGTGGCAAATTCGTCTTTCGAACCATCTGAGATCTTGATTTTGGCGCCTCTTCCCTGTTTCACCATTCCCATGGAGGATGCGGCCGTATTCGCGGAAGGCACATTCATCAAAAATTCTGTAGATCTGACAGTCAGATTTTTACCATCCAGCTCAAAAGTAGCATTGACCGCCTCTTTGGAGAAAGCAGTTAGCAGTACTTTTTGTTCTGCTTCAAAATGCTGATCCCCTTTCGACAGCAGCATGTGAAAATATTGTTCAGAGGTGACCAGTTCAGAAGAGGATTCTCCCTCCCGGATGTGAATAACTCCCTCCTCCCCTACGTACCTTGTCAGCGCTGCACCAACGATCATCAGGATGAATGCCAGGTGGAAAAGACCAACCGTCATCTTTTCTTTCAGGTACATTTTCTTGGTGATATAAACAACCGTCATCGAAACAGACAAGAACAGTAGCAACAGTTCGAACCACCACGACCCGTATACGAGTGCCTTTGCAGCATCGGCTCCATAAGAACTTTCCACGAAAGTGGCAAAACCTAGAATCATGGCCAGCAGAAGCAAGGCAAAACCGGCTGTGGTGAGGGAAAATATGGATTTTTTTAATTGCTCTATCATAACATATATTTAAAATTAAATATGTTGGCAAAAATAAGAAAAAACCAATCGTAACAGAGAAAAAAAGGAGTC
>CAINVV010000117.1 GCA_903854235.1 uncultured Bacteroidia bacterium
AGTCAGCAGGTAGGGAAGATATTTCTTGTATTTTTCCTCACCGATGGATGCCTTGACCACATCGTCCCGAATGAATAAAACAACAGGTTCCAACCAACTCTGTAATCCTTTGGGTGGCCTGTCAAATCCATCCTTGTATCGTTTGGCGATGGAAGTGAATATGAGCAATAAAAACAAAATGCTGATAAAAAGGGACATCACGTTTTTTGTGATAGAAAAATCAAAAGGCCTTAATTCCGAACCATCTGGAGCCATTTCGACAATTTTACCCTTGTATTTGGATGCTTCACCGGCAACACTAAATCCGGAATAGCTTTCTGTACCGTGATGCAGCTTGCTGGAGATAAAAAAGTGAAATCCACTCCTGGTGCTGTAGAGAATTACTGGCAATGGAATACTTACGTGCGTGTTGCCAATTTTCGCAATGTGCCATTCGTAGGAGTCCGCGATGTGCTCCATGATCAATTTGCTGGCGTTGAATTTTTCTACAGCCGGATCGGCTCCGGTGGCAATGGGTTCTTCTGCTTTGACAGTCAGAAAGGTCGCTAAAACAAGAGCAGAGAAGATTATGAATGTTCTAAAAGCTTTCAGCATTTCCGGTTTTTTGTGCGTCAAATTTAATTTATTAATTTGAAGAATTTTGATTTTTCTTAAAAAAATTCGAAATTTCGATGACTTCAAAAATTGTGAATATTAAATACATTAAAAGGAATGTCACTACAAAATTGATGGCGTTTGAACGGTCAACCAACAGGCAAATTAGGATGAAGAAAAGATAGATAAAGAGTTTTGCCGACATCACCGAAAGGAAAGTTGTACTAAATCTTCGTGCATTCTGTTCAACGGAGGTCATTAATCTTAAATGACTGATGACTGTTACCAAAATAACTACGGCAAACTGCAAGGGAAAAATACTGAGATAATACCCTTTAAGTACGGATTGGTAAAGCAAAATGGCCATGCCGGAAATGGACAGGCACAGGTAAAATATTTTTTTTAGAAAAATCTGCCTTTCAGTATTCATCATCTTTGGAAGTTTATCGGGTATTTATTTGGTTAAAATAGTTTTGAACAATAGATAAAGGGATAAAATTGCTGCAAGAATAATCAGAACTATGGTAAAAATGTGTGTTTGCAATTGAAAATAGCTGTCCAGATATTTTCCTCCAAAGCCTCCCATTACGACAAGAAGAATCATCTGAAAAGTCAGGCTAAAGTACTTGGCATAGGATTTCAGATAGTCATTCCTGTTATCCGGAAGCATGAGGTTGGATGTATTAAAATAATTTTTTTAGTTCTGCAGCCTGAAGTATCAATTCACCAATCTGATCCACAGAAAGGGTTTTGCAGTTAAATCTTTCGTGGTAATAAATTTCGTCGGAATATTTGGTCCGGTAATTTTCTCTAAACTTTAAGCGTTGGTTATCGCGCTCCAGGACGAATTTTCTGGCATCGGCCATGGATATTCCCTTTTGTGTAACGATCGCATTCGTTTTCCACGACAGTGGTGCTTCCAGGTAGAGATGCAGGGATTTTACAATGTCCCAGGCAATGGTACCACCTCCCCTTCCAACAATAATTATATGGCCTTCGCAGGCAAGATTCCTGATCACATCGTGAATTACTTTCCTGATACTGGCATTTCTAACGTGGTAAGTTTCCGTGAAGGAGGCTACCAAATCGTGCAGCATCCCATTCTCTTCCGCCTTGATGTACTCCTCCACATCCCGGGGATTTATTTTTAGCTCCTCTGATGCCTTCAGGAGAATCTCCTTGTTCACCCATTTCCATTTGGGGGAATGGCCCTCCTTCATCATTTTCTCGTTCAGCCTTTTAGTCAGCATCTCGGCAAGATCGTTGGCAGGACAACCGCATTCACGCGATATCGTAATGACCGGCCCCTGATGTGCGTGTTTTCCGGCTGAAAATTCCAACCGCTCTCCCATGTACTTCAAAAGTAAATTTTCCATGTTAATCCAGATAGCGTTTGTTCAAATCGTGGTAAGCATCAATTCGCCTGTCCCTTAGAAATGGCCACCACCTTCTGACATTTTCAGAATGGTCCAGGTCCAGATCAACCAAAAGACAGGAATCCTCTCTCTGTGGTGCTACGGCAAGGAGTTCACCCTGTGGACCAGCCGCAAAACTGTGTCCCCAAAATTCAATCCCTTGTGAATTAGATGAATCGTCCGGTTCTGTTCCGGTGCGATTGACGGAAAGGACTGGAATGCCATTGGCAATCGCATGGCTTCTCTGGATGGTCATCCAAGCATCCAACTGCCTTTTTCGTTCAGGCTCTCCATCGTTGGAAGTCCAGCCAATGGCAGTCGGATAGATTAATAGTTGGGCACCAGCCAATGCCATCAAACGGGCCGCTTCCGGATACCACTGGTCCCAGCATACCAGAATGCCCAATTTACCAAGTGAGGTTTCGACAGGTTTAAATCCCAGATCGCCAGGAGTGAAATAGAATTTCTCGTAATAATTGGGATCATCGGGAATATGCATTTTTCGGTAGGTTCCAGCAACGGTTCCGTCTGTGTCAAAAACCACGGCAGTGTTGTGATACAATCCTGCAGCCCTTTTTTCAAAAAGGGAACATACCAGCACAATGCCACATCTTTTTGCGAGTTTTCCGTAGAAATCAGTTGATTCTCCAGGAATTGACATCGCCAAATCAAAGTTCGAGGGATCTTCTGTCTGACAGAAATAGAGCGAATCGTGCAACTCTTGCAGAACAACCAGTTGGGCACCTTCAGCAGCACATTGTTCGGTACTTGCCGAAAGTTTCATCCTGTTGATCTGGTTGTCAGGAGAGTTGGATTGTTGGACGAGAGCTACTTTCAACATACGGATAAAGCTTTCTTAAGTATTTGATATTTTGACTGGTAGAAATTCTTCCGGGAATTGCATGGTCACACAGTGAAGGGATCCGTGCTGTCTGATCAGGGTGGAACAGTCGATACCGATGACCTTCCTCTTTGGAAAAACCAGCTGAAGTAATGCCAAGGTGATTTCATCCTTTGGGCTACCATAGAATGGAACCAATACCCTGTTATTCAGGATCAAAAAATTGGCATAAGTGGCAGGCATACGCGATCCGGTTTCATCTTCAACATAATCTGCCATTGGAAGCGGAACCAGATGATAAGGAGTTCCGTCCATTTTTTTGAAGGCCTTAATTTCCGCTTCCATTTGCTGCAACTGGGTAAAATGTTCATCCGAAGGATCCTCGCACTTTACATAGGCAATGGTATTCTCATTGCAGAACCGGGCAAGCGTATCAATGTGACTGTCTGTGTCATCCCCTGCAAGATATCCTGATTTTAGCCACAAAATGCGCTGAATGCCAAAGGATTCCATTAAATAGGATTCAATTTCTGCCTTTGACAGACTTTGGTTTCTATTGGGTGATAGAAGGCACTCCTCGGTTGTCAGGAGGGTACCTTGTCCATCCACTTCAAAACTGCCTCCCTCCAGCACGAAATTCAGCATGTTTTTGTACTGAACCTTTTCGGCAAAGAGATTAAATTCAAACATTCGTGAGGTCAGTTGATTGTCGAGACAAGCCGGAAATTTTAATCCCCATCCATTGAACTGAAAATCAAAAAGTACCGGTGCCTTGTTGACAAACACTCCAATTGCACCGTGGTCTCTGGCCCAGGTATCGTTGGCATCTAATTGAACCAGGATCAGGTTGTCCAGCAGGGAAGCCTCCAGTTTATCCGAAACTGAAACCGGATCAGGACAAATTACAACTAATTTTTCTTCTTTCAGTATTTCATTGGATATTAATATAAAACAGCTCTCTACTTTATCTAATAGATTAATCCAATCACTATTTTTATGAGGCCAGGTCAGCATCACACCGCTTTGCGGATACCATTCGGGAGGTAAAAATATGGTTGGGTG
>CAINVV010000118.1 GCA_903854235.1 uncultured Bacteroidia bacterium
AAAGAAGATAAATCTTCTAATAAGCCTTTTATAATAGGTATGATCATAATTTGTATATCTCTTGCTATTGATCTATTTTTGTTTTTACCTTGCGGAGATATGCATTTACAATTTATCTTCGTGCTCTGAATTTTAATCTCTTCTGATATGTCCGCACTTCATTCCCGGTTTACTTTTTGTTGGATTGTTTTTCTGATAGCACTTTCTTCCTGCCGGAAAAGTGAATCAAAAGTCGTTACCGTAACAGGTGAAATTCCCGCTTCTGCGATGGGTATTACCCTTCCCAATGAACACGTTCTTTTTGATGTGGCACCTATTGATTCGATTCGTGGCATTCGTTTCAACAGAGATACTGTCCTGAACAGAATTATGCCATTTTTCGCGGAGCTTAAATCCCACAAGGTTCAAACCTTTGTGGATGGTACGCCCGAATTTATGGGTAGAGATCCTCAGTTACTTGCGGATTTGTCCCGAAGAACGGGCATCAACATCCTCACTGGAACAGGTTGGTTTTCGGTGGATGGTGGCAAGCATCTTCCCAAAGAGATCAATGATCTGACGGCAGAAGAGATCGCCCAGATCTGGATCGGGGAGGCAAAAAGCGGCATTGGCAATACCGGTATCAAACCGGGATTCATCAACATTGCACTGGATAAAAGTGAATTGACGGAGAACGACAAGAAAATTACGGCTGCTGCCTGCCTTACCCATCTCGAGACAGGCCTTCCAATTCTATCCCGTACAGGTCCTGCACTTGGCGCAATGTTTCAATTGAAAATTCTGGAAAAGTATGGGGTAGATCCTTCTGCATTCATCTGGTCACACGCCATGGAGGAGAATTCCAAGAACAAGGTATTGGCAGTAGCTGAGAAAGGTGTGTGGATTCTTCTGGATGGTGTGTTGCCCGACATGAATGCGGAAGTCCGAATTTCAGGCATGGTTCAGTACCTGAAAATGATAAGGCGTCTCGATCACGTCCTGCTTTCGCACGACGCTTCCGGATACCTGCCGGGGATTCCGAATGGCGGTAAGATTCGTCCGTATACAGAAATTTTCGGCTCTTTCAGGTTGCTTTTGTTGAGTGAAGGAATTACTCCCGAGGAGCTGGACATGGTGATGGTAAAAAATGCAGCGTCTGCCTTTGGTGTGAAAGTGAGGAAAATTGCGAAATAGCTCAAAGGCATTACTTTGCTGGCTTCCATTTAATCCAGTAAATTCTAATTCGAATTTTTTCCGGAACTTGGAATGGTAAAATGGAAGGAAGATCCCTTGTTTTCTTCACTTTCAGCCCAGATTTTCCCCTGATGCCTTTCAACAAACTCCTTGCAGAGATGCAAGCCGATGCCACTGCTTAACTCTCCCTCGGTCCCCTTCCGTTTGGTCTTGCAGTCAATTCTGAAAAGGTCTTGAAGTAAAACCCCTTGCATCCCAATACCATTGTCTTCCACGGAATATTGGACACCATCCTCTTGTACTGCAGATGAAATAGTAATTTTTCCGCCTTTCCTTGAAAACTTAATGGCATTGGAGATCAGGTTGCGAAATATGGTCTGCAGCATATGATTATCAGCCATCACCAAATGATCATAGGAAATATCCATAACGGCCACCACCGACTTGTCGGCCATCCACTCATCGTAGATAGTCAGAATATCCCGGACCATATTCCCTACCCGCAGATTGGTAGGTTGAAAGGCCATGCATCCACCCTGAATCTTTGACCATTCCAGTAAGTTTTCGAGTAGGTGATAGGTGTTTTGGGCGGATTTATTCATAATTCGCATCATTTCCAGTATCTCAGACTGGGTAAGCGAGGTGGAGTGATCTGAAAGGAGTTGTGACAGTTCCATTATTCCACTCAATGGACCCCTTAAGTCGTGGGAAAGGATGGATAGAAACCTGGTTTTTGCCTGGTTGAGCTCTTGCATGGCAGCAAGACTCTTACGCAATTCCTGCACTTCCATTTTTGTCTGCTGAAGTTCGTGTGCAATCGTCTTGTAACCAAGCATTTTACCTTGGGGGTCAACTATTTTCCCGCAGGTAATTAAAGCCCAAAAATTTGTGCCGTCCTTGTGCAATATGCGAGCTTGAAATTGGATATTCCTGTTTTCCCTGACCGACTGGATGTGTTTCTTTTTGATCAGGTACACATCCTCGGGATAACATAGAAGGGATAAAAAATCGGCAGCTTCCAGGTACTCTTCAGAACTATATCCGGTTAATTTTTCTGCGTACTGATTCATCCAGGTGAGTCTACCCCTGACATCCAGCCAGGCCTCCCAACACAGCGAATGATTTGCAAACCTCTGGTCCTTCCATGTATAATCTTTGTGCGGGATCTCCCTAATTTCTGAAGATTCTTCATACGATTTAATTACCTGACTCAATTTGAAGATTTTATTCTCCAGTTCTTGTCCGGATATTCTTTTTTTAACAGTATCGGTTCGTTTAAAGGATAAATGCATCACCAAAAATTATGTTAAGATCGGTTGGCAAGGTCAGGTTGATACAAATGGGGGCTCCTCCAATATTGATGCTGAAAGTGTTGCTTATCAATTTGTTTTTTCATTTGTTTAACGACCTGCCTGATTGCTGCTATTTTGATTAAAAGTAGCTATTATGTATTGCAGTCAATTTATTTACCGTGGTCATTTAGTGGACAGTTTTACATAAATAATGTCTCTCCTTCTTGACTAAGGTTGGCAGGTTTGCGCCGTACCAGTCTAGAGCTGCTGAACCATTGCGCTGTATTTGCCTTGTCTGCATCTGGGTACAATAACCTACCGACGGAAATAGTTGATCTGTTGGCTGACCATTCACATTGAATAGATTCGTATTCAGGATCAAACCCGTTTTTGGCTGAAAATAAATTAACTGTTAATGACAAAAAATTAACCAAAATTGAGAATAATTTTCACTTATTGGTTGTAACTTTGATACAGAATCAGGTTGTTGTAAATTTTAAATATTTAAGAATGAGACAGCTCAAAAAAATTATTGACACTACCGGGAAGATTCGCTACGATGATATCTTTAAAAATCTGGTGAGTGAAGATGCCTGCTATCCTGTGACGACCAATATCGATCCTAAATTTGGATTCGGGAAGCAAACTTTTGTGGTGGATTGGCAGATTCAGGTCATGGAACTATGGGATTTTGCAGAAAAATCCAAAAGTGAGGCGTGAAAATTCCGCTTATTGAAGTTGTTCGTAGAAAATCGCTTTCTTTCATATTGCCCAATAGATAAATCAATCCAGGTCGTCGGTTGAACTGACAGATTCAATCCAATAAACAAGCCGTCCCAATTTTTAGATTAGGACGGTTTTTTATGTCCGTTTCTGAATGTCAAGTCTGCCTTTGCTGATCAGTACGGCTACAGTCCATTTTTTTGATAGGATTTCCACAGAAGTACCAACCTGATCGTCTATTGAAAATCTTACTTGCTTTCCGCTGTCTGGCCTTAATCCGAGCCAGGTATTTTTGTTGGGGCAACAGTCAGTACAGTTGGGGAAGTATCAAAAGACAAAAGATGTATCTTTGAAACGGTGCGAGCCAATAACTACAACGAGTCTTACCTACTATTAACGCTAGAATGAAAACAAGAGCTTTTATGGTTCAACAGGCCATTCTGTTGGTGATGATTGTTTCTGTGGGCCTGCTGATTCTGAATCCTGTTAGAGCCTTTGCGGTGTTACCGGAAGGCCAGCGCGACGGAAAACTGCTGAGAAGTGAAGTTTGGCAACCTTTTGACCCCCAATCAGCCAAAGGTGATTTTTTTGTTTCCAAAAACGGGAATGACAACTGGTCCGGAACGCTGGAAACACCAAATCCGGCAGGTACCGATGGCCCGTTTGCCACCATTTCACGCGCCAAAAGCGCGGTTCGTGGGTTGAAATCAAAAGTTTACCTTCCAAAGGGGAAAGCCATCGATGCCCGGTATGTGGGCACAGGGTACCCATT
>CAINVV010000119.1 GCA_903854235.1 uncultured Bacteroidia bacterium
CTGAGGTTGCTTCGCTCCGAAAAAAAAATGAAAAAAATTAAATTTTTCTAAAAATCTGTGAATTTTGAGACCCAAATTCAAGAATCCATTCTACAACAATGGGTTATCTGTAGAGTCTTAAATACAAGGTTAAAGATATCTTTTCAAAAAACCAAATTTTTACCCCCTTTTTGCTGCTTTTTTTGACCTGTTTTGGGCGAAGAGGGAAAGTTTTTTTGGAGCGAAGGTATTCGGAGGAGATATGAGATAGAAGATATGAGATAGAAGATATGAGATATGAGATATGAGATATAAGATATGAGATATGAGATATGAGTGCGGGGATAGTGATGGGGGCTGCAGTAGAGACACCCGGAAAACAGCGATTAAAAATCGCTGCTCCCTATTAACGCCGGGATATTTTGAACTGAAAATACGCGATTACAAATCGCATCACCCGATTACCGCCGGGATATTTTGAACCGCTTTTTGGATTCGCGAAATGGTTTCGGGCTGGCCGATGATTTCGCAGATCTCGAAAATATCGGGACCAAAACTGCCGCCCACCAGGCAAAGCCGGAGGGAATTCATGATTGTACCAAAATTCCAACCTTTCTCCGTCACGAATAGGGAAAAGGGTTCCTTGATTGCGGGAGCTTGCCAATTCTCCAGGTTTCCAAAGAATCCGGCAATCTCTGCCATCATGCCAGGTACCCCGTCTTTCCAGCGTTTGCTCACAATTTTTTCGTCGTAGGTGGTGGGTGCTTCGAAGAAGAAGAAGCCCTGGTCCCAGATTTCATGGACGAAATGGCAGCGCTCCTTCACCAGTCCGGTTACGCGGACAAGCAGTTCCTGAGAAACCGTTATGCCTTTCGAATTCAGAAACGGGGCAAAGAGTCCGGCAAGTTCCTCGTCTGTATGGCGTATCAGGTATTGGTGGTTAAACCACTTCGTTTTTTCGGGATCGAAGCGGGAGCCCGATTTCCCAACACGGTCGAGCGAAAAACTCTCAATCAGCTGCTCCATCGAGAAGATCTCCTGTTCCGTACCCGGATTCCATCCCAGCAGCGAAAGCATGTTGATGAAGCCATCCGGCAGATAGCCGTCTTCGCGGTAGCCTCTCGAAACATCGCCCGTTTCGGGATCTTTCCAGGCCAGCGGAAAGACGGGAAAACCCAGCTGGTCGCCGTCACGCTTGCTCAGTTTGCCCTTTCCCACCGGTTTGAGGATCAACGGAAGGTGTGAAAACTGCGGCATTGTAGCTCTCCAGCCAAAAGCTTCGTAGAGTAAAACGTGCAGAGGCATCGAAGGAAGCCACTCCTCCCCGCGGATCACGTGCGTGATCTCCATCAGGTGATCGTCGACCACGTTGGCCAGGTGATAAGTGGGCATTCCGTCACTTTTGAAGAGCACCTTGTCGTCGAGCTGGTCGCTGTTGAACTGGACGTGCCCCCGGATCAGGTCGGTCTCTTCGACCACCAGATTCTCCGGCATTTTAAAGCGGACCACATGAGGTTCGCCGGAAGCCAGCAAGGCCGCACACGCACTTCCCGGCAGGGTCAGAGAATTTTTGAGTCCCTTGCGGGTGAGATTGTTGTAGGTAAAGGTTCCGCCGTGCACCTCTGCATCGGTGCGCAGGGCATCCAGCTCTTCGGGCGTATCGAAGGCATAATAGGCGTGGCCGGAGTCGATCAGCTGCTGTGCATAGCCGGCATAGAGCTCCTTGCGTTCGCTCTGGCGGTAGGGAGCGTGCGGCCCTCCTTCGCGGGGACCCTCGTCGATTTTGATTCCGCACCAGTCGAGCGCTTCCATGATGTAGTTCTCGGCTCCAGGTACGTAGCGGGTCTGGTCGGTATCTTCGATTCTCAGCAGGAAATCCCCGCCGTTGTGTTTGGCAAAAAGATAGTTAAAAAGGGCGGTGCGCACCCCTCCGATGTGAAGTGGTCCGGTAGGACTCGGGGCAAAACGGACGCGGATTTTGGGCGTAGTCATATGAATATGTTGTAAATTGACAGTTTATGTTGCCGGGGATGGAGGGGGAGACTAAAGGACTGGGGGACTAGGAGAAATCGACTCTGGGGTTTAGCCGCATAGCGGCAAAATTTTGGTAGCCAGGGGTGGAGCGTAGCGCAACCCCTGGTAGAAAACGTCAGGTGATTACCGTCCGTGCGCGGATATGGATAAGGCGGGTATGCAAAATTCGGACGGAATCGTACGGATGAAGCTGGACGAGTGGATGAATGATTTAATAATTGGTTCATTGCGAAAATATTAATCTCCAGGTTCCGGTTATCCCTATAAATGAATAAAGATAAGCCCAACCTTTATATTTTTACCCAAATACAGCTTAAATTATTTAAGCCTTCCGTCCGATCCGATCCAACATGGTCCCAACGGCAACCGCGGGCGGACGGTGCTCTCCCTGAACTTCCTTCCTACCAAAATTTCGCCGCTATGCGGCTAAACCCCATAATCATACCAGGGGACTTGAGGACTGAGAAACTAAGGGACTGGGGGACTGGAACTCCTGTTATTACCTTTTTTAATTGATAATTCTAATATTATATTTTCTTTTTATTTCTTCTCGATTTTGCTCGAAACCTCTCTCCTGGTCTCCCAGTCCCCAAGTCTCTCAGTCTCCTAGTCCCAGAGATTCTATTTAAGTACAATATTGACGATCTTCCCAAGTACGACAATAATTTTGACGATTGTCATTCCTTCCAGCCATTTTTTGGTCAAATCGTGGCCTAAAATGGCCTCTTCGACCTCCTTAGAGGTAAGTCCGACCGGCAGTTCAAGCTTGAACCGAACTTTTCCATTAAACGATACCGGATATTCGACCACCTCCTCCGTCAGGAAAGCAGGGTTGAAAACCGGCCAGGGAGAAGTGCCGATGCTTTCGGTATGTCCGCTCATTGCCCAAAGTTCTTCGGCAAGATGGGGTGCAAACGGAGCAAGCACCTGGTAGAAGGTTTTGGCTGTTTCGCGGGTTACCGATCCGGCTTTGAGGCAATGGTTGGTGAAGACCATCATCTGGGAGATGGCGGTGTTGAATTTCATATCCTCCACGTCATCACCCACTTTTTTGATAGTTTGATGAAGCATTTTCAAGGTTTCCTTACTTTCGGCACCTTCTTTCAGATTGCTCTCTTCCCCAAAGAAGGTGGCCACGCGACGCAGGAAGTTGTAAACCCCTTTTACGCCGTTTTCAGTCCAGGGCTTGGTGGCCTCCAGCGGACCAATGAACATTTCGTACAACCGCAGCGAGTCGGCGCCGAATTTCTCGACCACATCGTCGGGGTTGACTACATTTTTCAGCGATTTCGACATTTTGGCCACGATCTGCCTAAGTTCATCTCCTGTTTCGTTGTGGAAATATTTCCCCTCCTTCTCGGTTACGAGATCGGATGGGACTTTGGAACCGGAGGCAGTTTCGTAGGCAAATGCCAGAATCATCCCCTGGTTGTACAATTTTTGAAAAGGCTCGTTGGTGGAGACGATGCCGAGATCGAACAATACCTTGTGCCAGAAGCGGCTGTAAAGCAGGTGGAGCACGGCGTGCTCGGCGCCTCCGACGTATAAATCGACAGGCATCCAGTAGTTCTCTTTGGCTTTTGCAAAGGGTTCACTTTCATTTTTGGGGTCGATGAACCGCAGGTAGTACCAGCAGGAGCCGGCCCATTGTGGCATCGTATTGGTTTCGCGACGGCCCTTGCGACCGTTGGCGTCGGTGACGGTCAGCCATTCGCCGGCATTAGAGAGGGGCGATTCGCCGGTTTCACCGGGCTGATATTTTTCGACTTCCGGCAACTGCAGCGGCAGTTCTGCGTCATCAAGCAGTGTAATTTCACCATCTTCCCAGTGGATGACAGGAAATGGTTCGCCCCAGTATCTTTGGCGGCTGAAGAGCCAGTCTCGCAATTTGTAATTAACTGTCGACTTACCCAATCCGGCAATTTCCAACCAGGAGGTTACCTGTTGAATGCCCTGTTCCTTGGTCAGGCCGTTGATGTCGATTCCGATATTTTTGTTGACAGAGTTAATATAAGCCCCGTCGTCGCTCCAGCAGGCCTGACCTGAAAGAACCTTGTTTCGGGTTACCGTATCCGTGCCCTCTTTCGGATCGAGGATGCAGATAATTGGAAGATCGTAGGTTTGGGCAAATTCAAAGTCGCGTTCATCGTGTGCAGGAACAGCCATGATGGCGCCGGTGCCATAACCCATAAGCACATAGTCGGCTACCCAGACCGGAATTTCGGCCCCATTGAGTGGATTAATGGCGTAACAACCGGTAAAGACCCCGGTTTTGCCTTTGGCCAGATCGGTCCTGTCGAGTTCGCTTTTCATCGCTGCCGTGTTGATGTAGTTGGCAACAGCGGCTTTTTGTGCAGATGTGGTAATTTCTGTGACCAGCTCGTGTTCCGGCGCAACCACCATGTAAGTTGCCCCAAAGAGCGTATCCGGGCGGGTAGTGTAAACGCGCAGTTTTTTATCGTGGCCGGCGAGTGTGAAATCAACCTCGGCACCTGTTGAACGTCCGATCCAGTTGCGCTGCATCTCCTTGACCCCTTCCGGCCAGTCGAGGCCATCGAGCCCTTCCAGTAAACGTTCGGCGTAATGGGGAATGCGGAGCATCCACTGTTTCAGGAAGCGGCGTTCCACCTCTTTGGTACCGCATTTTTCGTGCGAGCCATCATTCAGCACCTCCTCGTTGGCACAGACTGTTTTGCAGGTCCGACAGTACCAGACCTGTGCTTCACCGTAGTAGGCAAGGCGTTTCTGGTCGACATATTCCTTGATAGCCTGTTTACCAGCACTTGCAATTTCTGCAGGAATGGGAAGTTCGCTGATAAGTTTTCCCTTGCCGGCAGCTGCATCAAACCAGGTGTTGTACAATTTGGTGAAGATCCACTGGGTCCATTTGAAATAGGAGGGATCGGTGGTATTGATTTCGCGATCCCAATCGTAGCTCAATCCGAGGGATTGAATCTGGCGTCTGAAATTATCGCAATTTTTTTTGGTCGTTTCGGCCGGATGGGTACCGGTCTGGATGGCATATTGCTCAGCCGGAAGTCCGAAAGCATCCCAACCCATAGGATGCAGTACATTGAAGCCTTTGCTACGCTTGTAACGGCAAACGATATCGGTGGCGGTATAACCTTCGGGATGACCTACGTGCAATCCGGCTCCGGATGGGTAAGGGAACATATCGAGACAGTAAAATTTGGGTTTCGAAAAATCGTCTGTTGTCTTGAAACTCTTGTTGTCGGCCCAGAATTGCTGCCACCTGGCTTCGATCTCTTTGAAGTTATAATCCATCGCTTTGAACTGTTTGTGCTAAAAATGTGTGGCAAAATTACGATTAAAATCCCGAAAAAGAGAAAAAGCCAGACTAGAGATGAGATATAAGATATGAGACATGAGATTCTGGAGGGCATGCATAGTACCGTCAGTGTAATCTAACTCATTACTAATAATTTATTCATCCAACATCCACACGAATCTCTTGCAACTCATGTCTCATGTCTCATCTCTTA
>CAINVV010000120.1 GCA_903854235.1 uncultured Bacteroidia bacterium
CCATGCCATCTGCGGGCTGAGTTCATGTGGGCGGTAATGGCTGTCACATCCTTGATGATGCCGGCTTCCTTCCAGGCTTTGAACTGGAAATAGTTGGCTTCAGAGTGCCCCTGGTTGCCCATTTGAGTAGCCACTTTGTGCTTTTTGGCAGCTTTGATCATCAGTTCCACCTCGTTGAAGGTACGGCCCATGGGTTTCTCCGAATAGATGCCTTTGCCTTCGCTCATGGCCAGCATGGCGATGGGAAAGTGGGCAAAGTCGGGGACACCTGCAGTCACCGCATCAAATTGTT
Source organism: uncultured Bacteroidia bacterium (assembly GCA_903854235.1). Classification (GTDB taxonomy): domain Bacteria; phylum Bacteroidota; class Bacteroidia; order Bacteroidales; family Prolixibacteraceae; genus CAINVV01. The sequence goes on from CAINVV010000120.1 coordinate 293, forward strand.
TGCCCATTTTGTCGAACATCACCCTGAAATCCTGGAAGCGAGGTACATCTGGGAACATTTTGAGAATTTCCTGGGTATGCGGTGCACCCATGTCGACATCGCAAAGCGCTACGATGTTGCACAGCCCGGTTTTGTACATATCCTTGATGTCTGATCCCCCCTGATTGCCTATTCCGCAACAGGCCAGATTGACCTTATCGGTGGCACTGACTGGTTTACCGGCAGGAAGCTCGGCTCCGGAAGCCCTGGAGGTAATCAGGGTGGGTAAGGATACCGCCGCCGTTATGGCAGCTGCGTTCTTCAGAAACAATCTTCTTGATGATTCTTTTGATTCCATAAATTTTGGTTTTAGCAATTGATAATATGATCGTTTGATGTATTCTCTATTAAGAAGTTATGCGGAAATTGTTTTCGCTTGGTTGTGAAAGTTTGATTGATAAATATTAGACGAATGATAACAGCCTTGGATTAATTGGTTTTGGCTTTAATTTCAATTTTATTTATCCCTGGATTTAATGAAATTGAGTTGTATATGTTGTTGATTTTCTTTCCGTTGAGATAGATAAACTCCCTGCTTGAAATAGAAAGGGAGAATTCACCCACCATTTTAGGCGGAATTGTGAAGGAAAAGGTCTTTAAGTCACTGCTGACAAGGTGGTATTCGCCCTGAATCTGGCCCAACAGTGTCGGGACTTTGATGGTACTGAAAGTGAGGTTTCCCATTTGAGGATGAATGATGGCCTTTGTATATCCTGGAATTTTTGGCTCTATTCCCCAGAGTCTTCTTGGAAGTATGTTGGCAGGTACGGCCCCCCAGGCGTGGTTCCAATCGGAGTTGGGCTTGTATTTCATGTCCCAGGCTTCCATGGTAATGGTAGAACCGACGCGGATCATGTTGTACCAGCTTCGGTCGCCGGTCGAACGGATCAACTCAAGGGCATATTGTGCTTCCCCTGCTTTGTAAAGTCCTTCCAGCAGATATTGGGCACCGTATACACTGCAGGCCATTCCACGGCTTTTGATATAATTGCATACCGACAAAATATTGGTGGAAGGAACGATTCCGAAAGCCAGTGCCATCATGTTTGCGTGAAGGGAAGAGTGTTGGGAACCTTCTCCGTCTAGATAGATCCCTCTTTCCCTGTCAAAAAGCTTCTGATTGATGGCAGCTTTCACCTTAGCCGCCATTTTTTCGAATAATTGCCTGTCAGCGGAGTTTTGCAACACACCGGCGATTTCTGCCAGGATGCGCATGTTTTCGTAAAAGAAACAGTTCACTACCGTATTGACAGCCATCAGTTCATACCCATCTCTTTCGCCCTGGGCATTGGCAAGTTTCCAACCGGTGTCTTTTTGCCCCGGTGGCCAGTCGATCACCTCCCTGATCCGTTTGGTGGTATCGGCAAACCCGATTTTCTTCATGAAGCTACCCGTCACTTTTCCCGTCATTGTGCTGATCAGTCCATCTTCGCGGGCCAACCCAATCAGGGTCTTGTCCTTCATTTGGCTGTAGTATTTCTTCAGCAGATCCGTTTTGCCTGTATAGTAGTAGTCCTGGTACATCATCAGGGCGGTATGAAGCAGCCATTCTGTAGGCCAGGTGGGGTGAGACATGAAACGTTCAATGGTATTTCTGCCCATGTCGTAGGAGTGATCGGTACAATAGTGACCCAGCTGATTAATATAGGCGTCTGCTTCGTAAGATATCCTTTCGCGGTCGCCGTCGATATACAAACCAGTAAAAGAAGTTGCCTTGATGCTGTATTTGCAAAGCGCCCAAACCTGGTTCAGCACACTGTCAGAGCTGGTGAAATCACTCTGACTTTCGTCGAACGTATGAAAGTAGGCCTTTTGATGCAGGTCGCTTGCCATTATAGGACGTCTGGCCCCGTAGATCTCGGCGTAACGGAAGGGTATAATAACCCCAAAGGAGTCGGGAAGCAGCACCGTTGCGTCATTGATCTTCCTCTTGTCTGGTAGTCGGAGAGTATAGTCGAATTGTGTAGGAAATACTGGAAGTTTTACCTCCGCAAAGCGGATGGTACCTCCTGGGTTATGGTCCAGTTTGCCATTTAATAATTTCTCTCCCAGGCAGATGGTTAATGTATCCGGACTGCTGGTATGGTAGGTAAGCTCCAGGGTTCCAAAGGCATCTCTGCCAAAATCTGCAAAGTAGACCCCTTCGGCTATTTTAACAAATTCAACCGGAGCGTGGTGTTCTATCTGAAAAATATTTTTGCCGGAATCCTTCTCCGCAGCATTTGCCAATAAAGCAATGCTCAACAAAAGTGCGAATGAGATCAAAAGTTTTACCATGATTCAGATGAAGTTATTCAGTCATAAATTTCCAGGAAATTTTCCCAAGATTGTCTGGTTTTCCCTTTTCTGCCTTGGAAACGGATCCCGCTAATTTACCTTTTTTGTCGGTGAAAATGGCTATTTTTCGCCACGAAAAATCCCCTTTTTCGTAGTTGAAAGTTTCGCCATCATCGTCGTACAGGAGGTAAATGCCGGGAGTTTTTCCGTAAACCCGGATCTCGAGATCAAATTTCTGTCCGGCTGCCGGTGCGTGGAGGAGTGGTGGCATCATGGGCACGATTCCTCCTTCCTTCACAAATACCGGGATGTGGGCCAGACCAGGTGAAACGCGGATGATTTCTCCCTCTCCCGCAAATTTCCCAGTATAGAAATCGTACCATTTTCCCTTGGGTAGTATCACACTCCTTTCGGTCTGTCCCTTGAAAAGGGGAGCAACCAGCAGGAATTCTCCAGCCATGTACTGGCCCTTGATCTCCTTGTTAACTGCTTCTAGATAAGGATTTTCAGCCAAATTTGCATTTTTATGTTCAGTCGAAGCCATGGCGCCAAAACCAGGTTCCAGGTTCATCGCCCTGAAAGGTGGCGTTCCTTCGAAATGGTATTTTGCGAATTCGGAATAGAAGTAGGGCATCAGCTGCATCCTGAGCAGGGCAATTTCTTTTACCTCTTTCTCCACTTCCGGGAAGGACCAGGGCTTAGTGCCATCCGACCAGGCATTGATCATTGCCATTGGAGAAAAGCAGACCGTCTGCATGCGGCGGACCCACTCCTCGCCGGTTTTGGAGCCCCGAACTTCGGGTGTCCAGAGAACACCGCAGAAGGAGCTGTTGATCAGGGCCGTGATGAAATCCTCGTGACTGTAATAATCGTTATAGATGACGTAAGGAAAAGAGACTCCTCCCGCATTGGAGGCACGCACCAATCCGTAAGTTCGCCGGTTTTGCCGGTGGAACAGATCGGTTGTTATCTTTTGCAGCAACAAACCGTAGGTTTGCCGAAGCTGTTCGGCACTGTTTTTGGAAGGGAATTTGGCCACATCCGGCCACAGCCAGCGATCGTAACCATCGCATTCGTCTATTTTGTAGCCACTTACACCAATTGACAGCTGGTCTTTCTCCATTTGTTTTCCGAGGATACTTTGCGCTTCAGGCAGGGTTAGATCGGCTACCACGCCACCCCACACCGTGTGGGAAGCCGTATATGGCTTGATCTTGTCATAAATGGGCGATTCGGGCGAGAGGTAGGGATTGGTCCAAAGGTTGATGCGGATACCCATCTCATTCATTTTTCTTATAAAGTCGGCAGGATCGGGAAAGCGGTTCTTGTCCCAAGCTAAAGTGCAGGGATAGGACTTACTTTGCCAGCCGGGTTCGAGTCCGATGAAATCAAGCGGAAAACCCTTTTCGGAAAAGGCTTTTGCCTCTTCAACGACCTGATTGGCTGTATAAAGAGATTTGACCCTCTGGGTAAAACCAAGTCCCCATCTCGGAGGGAGCGTTCCTCCTCCCAGGAAGAGATTGAACCTGCGGACTGCCTCCAGTGGGGTAGGACCTGCAAAAAGATAGATTTCGGTGCCGGTAGTTGGAATGACCATTTCGACCGCATCGGAGTATGGTTGGGCACTCCAGTTTTTGTCTGTATTCCTGTCCAGCGGCCTTGGAGCTTCCGGGCTGTCACGGAGAACGGTAGTCCCGGCATAGACCGTCAGGTACCTGGCGCTGTTGACGAAAACACCGTATCCCTTGTCGGAGACGTAGAAAGGGACTGGTGCGTGGGTGCGGCCATTGTCAGTACCGCCGTAATGATCCGTGTGCAACTGCAGGATCCTGCCGCGCTGCTGTACCGTTTTGAAATTCAATCCAAACCCAAATAGTTGCTCCTCCTTTTCCAGTGGAAATCTCAGATAGGTCTTTCCGTCAGAAACCTCTCCCTCGATCCTGGTCTCTGTCAACGGGAATCCGGCTTCGCCCAGCTTCGCCAGTCCTTCCTGGTAAGGCAGAACGCCGGTGGCTTTCAGTAGATCATAGGAATCGGGAGATCCTATCAAGGTTTTCCAGACGCCGGGTGCCACCCGTTGCCAGACCGGATTTTGCGCATCCGAAAGTATCGGGAAGAGCAGGATGAGCAACAGAAGATAGGTTGATTTCAGTATCATTGGACTATTTTTTTATTACTTCTGCATAGATAAATGCGGCAATCTTTTCCACAAAATCGTCGTAATGATTCATTGGGGTATGTTCACCCCCCACGATGGTGACGAGTTCGTGCCTGATCCCAAACTGTGCAAGTTGCTTCTGCAATTGGACAGAGTTATCGAAGGAGACCAGCTTATCTGCGGTTCCGTGGACGGTGATGGTGGGCGGATCACTTTTGCCAATCGTGGAGAACATATACGACGAATCGGGACTTCCCCAAAGGTTAACCAGTGCAAGAATTCCACTTTTTTCCCACTTTTCGGCTGCTGAAGTTTCCTTGGAACAGAAGTTTACGGCAAGCATCCCACCCGCAGAACCGCCTCCCATAATGATTCGTTTGTTGTCTGTTCCCAATTTCTTGTGATGGGTCCTGATCCAGTTCAGACCCGCCATGGCATCGGCCAGCGCATCCGTTATCGTGCCTTTTTGATCCTCCTTCGGATTGTCTCTGATCCTGTAATTAATTGCTATGCACACATATCCTCTTTTGGCAAACTCTGTCGATAACTTGACGATGTAACTCTGGGTCTTGTCGTTTCCCGGACGGAAACCACCGCCGTGAAGCCAAAGGATGACAGGTCTTTTGGTCTCCTTGTCGTTTTTCGGGGAGTAGATATCCAGCAGCAGTTTTTCTGTTTTGCCATCGAAGTCGGTTGTCTGGCCAAATTCGAGGTTTTTTTGGATACCGATCTGCTCAAAGAAAGGATTCAGGTAACGAATGGGCTTGCTGCCTTGTGGCCTATTCGCCGAAACGGAGTTCAATAGATTGAAAACCAGACAAATGAAAAGAGTAAATTTTAGCATTATCTGAGATATTAGAGAATCATTTGGATGGTACGGTATTAACCTCTAGTCGTTTGATGGTTCCACCCAGGACGAAGACAGACAAGGTTGCAACCGGACCCAGTATTCCGCCGATGACCAGCACCGGGGAGTAGGAGAAGTGATCAACCAGCCAGCCAATCAGCATGGTGAAGGTGATGGCACCCAATCCTGCTCCGGTTTGTGCCATTCCGGTTACTCTTCCTACTTCGCTGATCGGAAAGTAATCGCTGGCCAGCGTTTGAACGTTGTTTACCCAGAACTGAAAGCCAAAAAGCACCAGACTGATCAGCATCAACGCTTGCATAGCGGTCTCTGCGTAGATGGCACCGATTCCAAATACCATCAGGAGGGTAGGCAGG
>CAINVV010000121.1 GCA_903854235.1 uncultured Bacteroidia bacterium
TTGGCACCTCGATGTCGGCTCGTCACATCCTGGGGCTGGAGAAGGTCCCAAGGGTTCGGCTGTTCGCCGATTAAAGTGGCACGCGAGCTGGGTTCAGAACGTCGTGAGACAGTTCGGTCCCTATCTGTTGTGGGCGTAGGAGACTTGAGAGGAGCTGACACTAGTACGAGAGGACCGCGTTGGACATACCGCTGGTGTACCAGTTGTCCCGCCAGGGGCACCGCTGGGTAGCTACGTGTGGCAGGGATAAGCGCTGAAAGCATCTAAGCGCGAAGCCCCCCTCAAGATTAGGTCTCCATGAAGGGTCGTTGAAGACGACAACGTTGATAGGCTGCAGGTGTAAAGGCAGTAATGTCAAAGCCGAGCAGTACTAATTACCCGAAACTTTCTACTGGAGCGGAACGGTTCTGGTCAGGGTTTTTTTAAAGTTGAGTAGTTTCTTCCCATGTTAAGATATTAGATCAAAGCGAAAGCTGTCGATCCTAGAGAGATTTAGGTGGCTATAGCGACGGGGTTCCACCTCTTCCCATTCCGAACAGAGAAGTTAAGCCCGTCAGCGCCAATGGTACTGCGAAAGTGGGAGAGTAGGTCGCCGCCAACTTAAACCAAGCCCCGGTTCATGTATTTGAGCCGGGGCTTTCTTGTGTCCAAAAAGGCAAAAGGCAAAAGTGCGCAGCGATCAACATGAGAAGATAACCCTACACCAAACAAGAGAGTCCAATACTTTTGCCTTTTGCCTTTTTACTTTTGCCTTTTAATCCGAATTGTACCGCACTTTATCCTTTATCCTTTATCCTATATCCTTTTATTATTTTATATTTGCTTTTCCAAATCGACAAAAATCAAATTCATTGAATAAAAATATGACAATCGAACAGCTTAAGGCAAAGTTTATCGAAAAATTTGGAGCCGGTGAAATGAATGGCTATTTCTCCCCCGGACGTGTGAATCTTATTGGTGAACATACCGACTATAACGGTGGTTTCGTATTTCCCTGCGCACTTAGCTTTGGTATTTATCTTCTGGTAAGAAAAACCAAACGCAAAACCGTACGGTTCGCCTCCATGGACATGCCTTTTGAGGCTGAGGTGAAAGTGGAAGATCTGAACAAGGCCATCGGCAAGGAATGGGTGAACTATCCCATCGGCGTTTTCGCCCAGTTCATGAAAAAAGGAATAACTTTTGAAGAGGGTGCAGACCTGCTTTTCTACGGGGATGTTCCTACGGGTGCTGGCCTTTCCTCCTCTGCTGCCCTGGAAGTGGTTACGGGTGTAATGATCAACGATCAGTATGGGTTTGGATTGGACAAGGTTGAACTGGCCCTGATGGGACAGAAGGCGGAGCACGAATTCGCCCTTGTGAATTGCGGTATCATGGATCAGTTCGTATCCGCCATGGGGAAAAAGGATTATGCCGTCTTTCTTAATTGCGATACCCTCTCCTACGAATTGGTACCGGTCAAACTGGAAGGGGTCAAGATCGTCATCAGCAACACCAACAGTCCGCACAAACTGGATTCGGGGAAATACAACGAAAGAGTAGCCGAATGCCAGGCTGCCGTCAAGGCAATTCAACCATTCAACAACATAGCGGCACTGGGAGAACTCTCCTGGGAAGATTTCCTTAAAGTGGAAGAAAAGATCGAAAACGTAACCGTCCGCAACAGGGCCCGCCACGTTGTAAGCGAAATAAAAAGGACGGAAGATGCGGTCAGGGCCTTGAAGGCTGGCGATCTCACCAGCTTCGGCCAATTGATGAATGGCTCCCACGATTCACTCCGTGATGATTACGAAGTAACGGGTCCGGAATTGGATACCATGGTGGAGGAAGGCCGTAAAATTGAGGGTGTGATTGGCTCCCGTATGACCGGAGGCGGTTTTGGAGGATGTACGGTAAGCCTGGTGAAGGATGCCGCAGTTCCAAAATTTATTGATCAGGTGGGTAAAAACTACCAGGAAAGAACAGGATTGACGCCGGTATTTTATGTGGCCGAAATTGGCGACGGAGGCAAAAAATTATTCTAAAAATCTTGTTACTTTTCAACTATAAATCCGAAGTAAAAATAACTGAAGTAATTATCCAAACAAATTAAA
>CAINVV010000122.1 GCA_903854235.1 uncultured Bacteroidia bacterium
AAATCTGGAACGCCGGCTACCTGAATGCATTGGTCCCTTCTGACCTGATCGTCACCAACCAGCTAAAAATCGGCAAGAATGGCAAACCCGTCCTGAACGGCCATACCTTCGACGCCATCCTCTATCTGAACCCACAATACGCCAGAGAGCCCGTACTAAAATTTCTGGAAGAATACGAGACCAGGGGTGGAAAGCTGATGATCGAAGGAACCGCCGACCACGATTTCAAAGCCAACAACATCACCAAACGATTTGCCTCCATCCTGGATAAGGCTACGGTAAAAGGCTATTCGTTAGAAGCACTCCCAAAACTTGGCTTATCCAAAAACCTGCTGCCAGACGGATGCAAAAATGAAGACGGATCCTATGTGTTCATTGACAGAAATTCACTCATTACGGATGTCATGGCGACTTTCAGGGTGAACCTCGACGGCGACGACTATTCAGGCAGCTACAAGGGAATCGCCATCATTGCTGCAGATAAAAAACTGGGGCTCCATAAACTAGCAGCTGCCGGAATGATGGAGCTGCGCAAAAATGGGGAGGTAATACTATCCTTCAAGAATCCTGTTGACCTTTTCATTCAAAAACTGAATGGGCAGACGATTTTGACGATCGCTGATCCAGATCGGAGGATCGTTCCGCTGGTCAATAAATTGTAGCCGGTTGCAAACCAATTTAATAATTTATTTCTGAAGCTGTTTCCTGCAAGCAAACGTTTGGATCCGATTGATCGGTCAAATCCCAAATTTCAGTAAAAGATGAAGAAAAACAAATTTTATAAATTCAACGGCATGGCAGGTTTCCTTCCCCTGCTTGCATTGTCGGGGTTAGGATTCACTGTGAATGCCCGGGATAAAGTGCCGGAGAAGAGACCCAACATCGTACTCATCATGGCGGATGACATGGGCTATTCCGATATCGGATGTTACGGCAGCGAAATTGCCACTCCCAATATCGACCGGCTGGCCGCAGAGGGTTTGCGCTTCCGGAATTTCTACAACAATGCCAAGTGTTGCCCCACCCGGGCTTCCTTGCTAACAGGTCTCTACAACCACGAAGCCGGCATGGGAAACATGGTCTCCAAGGCCGATGCCCCTTACCAGGAAGGCCCTTACCAGGGATTCTTAAACAAAAACAGCGTCACCCTTGCCGAGGTACTCCGGTCAGCCGGATATTCCACCTACCTCTCTGGGAAATGGCATGTTGGTGAGCGTCAGGAACATTGGCCGATGCAGCGCGGCTTCGACAAATACTTTGGACTGATCAGCGGGGCTTGCAGCTATTTCGAAATCAGCAAGGAGCCCCCGATCCGGCAGATGGCCTACGGGAATCAGTCGTGGACTCCGCCAGCCAAAGGGTTTTACATGACCGATGCCCTTTCTGATTCAGCCGTTGCATTTATTGAATCGCACAATCAGGCGAAGAAAGATCAACCGTTCTTCCTCTATCTTGCCTATACGGCACCGCACTGGCCCCTCCATGCCCTGCAGGAGGACATTAAAAAATACGAGGGAGTCTACGCCAAAGGTTGGGACTCCATTCGCATCGAACGGTATAGGAAAATGGTCAAACTGGGTCTCCTCAGCGAAAAGCAACAGCTAACACCGCGCACACCGAAAATTCCCGCCTGGGATACTGCCGAAGATAAAGATTTATGGATCAGAAGAATGCAGGTCTATGCAGCCATGATCGACAGAATGGACCAGGGCATCGGACGGGTCATCGATACTCTGAAAAAGTTGGGAAAAACAGACAATACCATCATCATCTTTCTATCCGACAATGGCGGTGCCAATGAAAATGCTTCCAACGAAAATATCAATCTTCCCGGGGTGCTCACCGGCGAAAAAGGTTCCAGTGACTCCTACAAGGAACCCTGGGCCAATGTCTCCAATACCCCCTACCGGTATTACAAAAACTGGATGCACGAGGGCGGAATCATCACGCCGCTGATTGTCTCCTGGCCAAGTGTCGTCAAAGGGAGAGGGACCTTTACCAACCAGGTCGGTCACGTCATCGACTTCATGCCTACCTTCCTGGAAGTAGCAGGTGCCAAATATCCGGACCAATTCAACGACCATCCCATCAAGCCCTACAGGGGAGTCAGTCTGGTGCCTGCCTTTGGCGGTGCCCCCGTTGAGCGCACCGAGCCTCTGTTCTGGGAACATTCAGGCGGCCAGGCAATGCGACAAGGAGACTGGAAAATCGTCAGGAAAAACAACCGTCCCTGGGAACTATACAACCTGGACAAGGATCCGACCGAACTCCTCAACCTGAGTGAAAAGGAGTCGGAGCGACTGAAAAAGATGACCGCCCGCTATGAAAGCTGGGAAAAAGAGGTGGGTGTCACATCCGCCAAAAATAAATCTGCAGAAGAATAATTTTCAACCTTATGGCTAAAAGATCCCTTTCCACGCTGTTAACCCTACTCCTTTTTGGCTTTTTGATCACCTCCGCCGAAGCGCAAATCAAAAACCAGGAACGAACAGAAGAACACATTTACCTGGATTCCAAACTGGAACACGGAGGAGATTTTTCGTGGTGGATGAAAAAAGCAGGAGAAATCAACGCTACTGCGGAGGTACTATCCGACGCAAGCTACCTGCCGGTGGATTGGATGCCCGCCATCGTGCCCGGCACGGTACTTCATTCTCTGGTAAGCAATAAAATCTATCCGGAACCCTATTTCGGACTTAACAACAAATTGAGCAGCAATTTGATCCCCGATATCGCCCAGGTAGGAAGAGATTTTTACACCTACTGGTTCCGCACGGAGTTCACCCTCCCGGCAGGTTACAAGGACAAAACACTCTGGCTCCAGACCGACGGGATCAACTACCGGGCAGAAGTATGGCTGAACGGCCATCTCGTCCGCACCATAACCGGAATGTTCATGCAGGACTTTACCGACATCACCGATTTTGCGAAGATTGGCGCAAAAAATGTGCTGGCTGTAAAGGTTTATCCGGTGGATGTTCCGGGTACCAACAAGGCCAAACCCTGGGCAGCCAGGGGCGAAAACCGCAATGGAGGAGATGGCAACATTGGCCTCAACACCACCATGCTGATGTCTGTCGGCTGGGATTTTACCTTCAAGGACGGTATCCGCGACAGAAATACGGGCATCTGGCGGAGTATCTCCATCTACCCTACAGGGAAAGTCGAACTCCGACATCCCTTTGTCCGGTCCAGACTCTCCAAGCCGGATTACGATCAGGCAGATGAAACCATCTCCGTCGAACTCTCCAATGCCTCGATGCATCCGGTCAAATGCAAGGTAACGGGCGAACTGACAGACGAAAACATCCATTTCGAAAAAATTGTCAACCTGATCAGGGGAGAGAATCAAACGATCACCTTTACCTCAGCCGATTTCCCGGAACTGAAAATTCGCCACCCGCGTTTGTGGTGGCCCCGGTTCAAGGGCAATCAGGAGCTGTACCAGCTGAGGCTTCGGGTAACCGTCGAAGGACAGACTTCCGATTCCCTGACCACCAGGTTTGGCATCCGCGACATCGTGGCCGACCGGAACACCCCGGACAGCTCAAAGACTTTTTACATCAACGGGAAAAAAATCTTCATCCGCGGTGCCAACTGGATCCCGGAAGGTATGCTGCGCAATTCGGACAGCAGAATGTACGCAGAGCTTCGCTACACCCAACAATCGGGCATCAACCTGCTTCGACTCTGGGGTGGTGGCATCGCCGAATCCGATTTCTTCTACCAGCTGTGCGACGAGTTTGGCATCCTGATCTGGCAGGAGTTCTGGCTGACGGGCGACACAAAACATCCGCAGGATACTCCGCTCTACCTCGACAACCTCGAAAGCACCATCAAACGGATCCGCAACCACCCATCGCTGATTTTCTATGTCTCCTCCAACGAAAGCACAGAGGTTTCGGGAGCCAGGGAAAGAATTCTGGCCACCGACAACACCCGTCCCTACCAGATGCAGTCGGAGTGTGACGGAGTGCACGACGGAAGTCCCTACCAGCAGGTCAACCCGATGCAGCACTACGAAAATACCGCCTCCAGCCGCGGTAGCCGGATCGACGGCTTCAACCCCGAATACGGGGCTCCTACCCTGCCAACAGCCGAAGTGCTACGCGAGACCATGGCCGAAAAGGATCTCTGGCCCATCAACAAAGAGGTCTGGGACTACCTCGACGGAAACGGATTTCACCAGATGACCACCAAATACAAGGACCTCGTAAACAACTATGGACCTTCCAACTCGATTGACGAATTTGCCGAAAAGGCCCAGCTCCTGGGAGCGATGAACTCAAAATCCATCTGGGAAGTATGGAACTACAACAAATTTGGCTTTGGCGACCGCTATTGTTCAGGACTACTTTTCTGGTACCTGAACTGCCCGGTCCGACAGGTGTGTGGCAGGATGTGGGACTGGTCGCTCGAACCTACCGCCTCACTCTACCATACCCAAAATGCGCTGGAGCCGCTGCACGCCCAGTTCGACTATCTTAAGAACACAGTCTCTATTTACAACGACTACCTCCGCTCCTTCAGAAACTACCGATTGGTAGCAGAGGTGTACGACCTGGACAGCAAAAAAATCTCTTCGCAGAACATTCCCTTCGATATTCCGGAGGATGCCGTGGCGAAGGATCTGATCAAACTAACCTTTGGCCCGGAGATTAC
>CAINVV010000123.1 GCA_903854235.1 uncultured Bacteroidia bacterium
AGCAGGAAGTGACTGGAGTTCAGACGTGTGCTCTTCCGATCTTTCTAAAAATCACTATCATTACCAACTGTAAATCCACTATAAAAACAACTGAAGTAATTATCCAAACAAATTAAATTGATTATGACAAAAAACAAAAGTTATGCATTGCCTATAGCAATGATGTTTGCCCTGTTCTTTATGATTGCCTTCGTGACCGGGCTACCAAGTCCAATGGGGGTAATTGTCGCAAAACAATTCGGAGCATCAAACTTCTTGTCTCAGTTAGGCTTCTTTGCCAATTTCATTGCCTATGCATTCATGGGTATTCCTGCTGGAATCCTACTCGAACGGATTGGTTATAAGAAGACCGCTTTGATTGCCGTTGTTGTTGGCTTCTCTGGAGTTGCGGTTCAATACCTTTCAGGCCAGGTCGGGAGCTTCGTCATTTATCTTACAGGAGCTTTCATTTCAGGTTTCTCCATGTGTATGTTAAATACGGTTGTCAATCCGATGTTGAACACACTCGGAGGCGGTGGCAAAAAAGGTAATCAGCTTATCCAAACCGGAGGATCTTTGAACTCCGTGGCGGCAACCATCGTTCCAGTCCTCGTTGGTTACCTGATGGGTGCCAACGCGGCTGAGCGCACCATCGACAAGGCAAATCCTGCCCTTTTCATGGCCATGGGAATCTTTGCCATCGTATTCGTTGTGCTTTACATCATGGAAATTCCTGAACCTCGTTTGATCGGCAAATCGAAAGTGAAACACGAACACAGTCCGCTTTCCTTTCGCCATTTCATTTTTGGGGCAATTGCCATCTTCGTTTATGTGGGAATCGAAATCGGGATACCCAGTACTGCCAATCTTTTCATGACTTCCGATATCGCCAAGGGCGGTCTGGCAATTAATGCTACGGTAGCCGGTTCAGTTGTCGGAACTTATTGGTTCCTGATGATGATCGGCCGAATCCTGGGAGCCTCCTTTGCTGCAAGATTTACAAGTAAGGCAATGCTATCAGCGGTGTCTTTACTCGGTTTGGTATTTGTTACCCTGGCCATCTTCTTGCCTGTTTCAACCACAGTCAGTATGCCAGTATTTCAGTCAAATATCTCCTTCGGTCTTGCTCAAGTGCCAATTGGCATCATGTTCCTGATCATTTGCGGTTTGTGCACATCCGTGATGTGGGGTGGTATCTTTAACCTGGCCGTCGAAGGTTTGGGTAAATATACCGAAGCTGCTTCAGGTATCTTTATGGTGATGGTTTGCGGTGGAGGAATCTTACCTCTTCTTCAGGGTAAAATTGCCGACCTTACTTCTTATGCGACCAGCTATTGGGTGATCTTTATTTGCATCGGATACTTGTTGTTCTATGCCTTGATCGGTAGCAAGAATGTTAACAAGGACATTCCTGTAGAGGTTATTGGATAAGCAAACAAACTGATCATATTTTGAAAAAGCCATCCGGAAAATTCGGGTGGCTTTTTTTATGGCCCCCCGCAGGCACTGATTTTCAAATCCGACCTCACCCCTGTCGGAAATCGTTCAATGCTGCCGGGATACTCCGGATTGTATCTACTCCATCAGGAACTCCCAAAAATTATCCCGGGTAATGTAGCTGAAATTCGGACCATAGTTATCGAGCCAGGCTTGGGGAGCCTTTTTGCGTGCCTTGGAATATTTAATTTCAAAGGCATAAAGTTGGCCTTTTCTCTCCTCGATGTAATCAATTTCGGCGCCGGTATAGGTGCGCCAGAAATAGGAAGATGCCGTTATTCCATGATTTCCCAGAAATTTTAGCCGTTCAGCGATTAAGAAATTTTCCCATAACGGACCCATGTCAGTACGAAGGCTCAGAGGGGCGAAATTCTGGATCAGACAGTTGCGAACACCTAAATCCCAGAAATATATTTTATCCCGCTTGCTGACTTCTTTCCTCAGATTTCTGCTGAATCCTCCGAGTCGAAACAAAACAAATGACTTCTCGAGCAGATCTATATAATGAGCCACGGTTTCCTGACTCATTCCAATGGCGTTGGCAATTTCATTCAGCGATACCTCTGATCCAATCTGGAACGCGATCAATCTGAGCAATTGATGAATTTTGGCAGAATTCCGGATACTTGACAATTCAAGCACATCTTTGTACAAATAGGAACTTGTAAGCTCCACCAAATATTTCTCTTTATCGGCAATGTTGGCATATTGTGCTATTTCGGGGTAAAGCCCGTAAATCATAAACTCTTCCAGGCGTTGCTGAAGTTCAAAAACATTCGTCGATGGCCGGAGTTCCTCCAAGGAAAATGGGTACAAGCGAAATGTGGAGGAACGCCCGGTAAGCGGTTCCTTTACCTTGTTTGCCAGATCGAACGAAGAAGATCCGGTAACCAGGATTTTTAGTTCCGGCATGTTGTCAGCAATGATTTTCAAATTGATGCCAATTTCCGGAATCCGTTGTGCCTCATCAATGAAAAGCAGGTCGTAACCATCCAGAAGGAGTTTCATCTTCTGGAAATCCCGGGAAGATAAGAGTTCTGTATACCTGATTTCATCTCCGTTCACGATCAGTTGTCTGCCTTTTATCTCCGACAAAAGTTTATTTGACAAGGTCGTTTTGCCTACCTGTCTGGCTCCGAACAGAATGATCACCTTCCTGCTTTCCGTGAGCGCTTTCAGGATGGGTTGTTCCAAGGTTCTTTCTATCATAAATTACCATATTTGCCGGATGCGAAAGTAATCATTAATATATAAAAACGCTAATTTTTCGAATATAATCGAAAAATTAGCGCGAATATTTCATATATAACCTAAAAATTAGCGCGAATATTTCTGATTGCACTTAACAAATCAAGTTTTCCTGTTCATGGAGAATAGCTTTTTGGGGAAAGCAAACTTTCCTTTTACCAAGAAGCTGTTTATAATTTCTACACAGAGAACTTTTACCCCCGTTAAGAGATTAAAAAAGATTGGAGATTGTTTCTCGTTGCAAAATTTGCCTGAAAAAAAAACGAATTGCACAACTTGTCCCGATTCTTCGGGAAAGAGAAAATCGCTTGCGATTTTCCCACTCTGTGTAACTCCGGGGTTTCTCTAATGAAAATTCATAAAGGCGCAAATTTAAATGCCACTAATCATTTGATTAATAAATTTATATCCTCTGTGTAATTAATTTTATCAATCTCTGTGTTTTTGATGCCTTTTTTGATTCACGGAAGTTTGGCAAGATTCATGGATTTAAATAGCTTTACCAAAACAACCAACTTCCACTTCCTATGCATCCTCTATTGCATTACCCAGCCCTGCTGGCAGCTACAGCTGCATGCTTTCCCGCATCCGGTGCAGCCAAGCCCAAACTGCCCAACATCATCGTGGTTTTCATCGACGACATGGGATATGGTGATCTGGGATGCTACGGTGCCACGGGTTATACCACCCCAAACCTCGACAGGATGGCCTCCCAGGGAATCCGGTTTACCAATTTCGTTTCAGCCCAGGCTGTCTGCAGTGCCTCGCGTGCCGGAATCCTGACAGGCTGTTACCCAAACAGGGTTGGCATCTCAGGTGCCCTGAATCCCGATAGCAAAATCGGATTGAACCTCGATGAGGAAACCATCCCTGAAATACTCAAACCGCAGCATTACAAAAGCATCGCCATCGGCAAATGGCACCTCGGGTGTCTAAGGGAATTTCTGCCGCTGCAACAGGGTTTTGACGAATACCTGGGACTTCCCTATTCCAATGATATGTGGCCTGTCAACTACGATGGAACACCCATCACAAAAGAGAGCAAGGGAAGAAAATACGGATATCCACCCCTGCCATTGATAGAAGGGAATGAAAAAATCAGGGAGATAAAAACGCTGGACGACCAGTCGGAACTGACCACCCTCTACACGGAAAGAGCCGTCCGGTTCATAGGTGAAAATAAAAGCAATCCCTTCTTCCTCTACCTGGCCCATTCGATGTGTCACGTTCCCCTGGCCGTATCCGGAAAGTTCAAAGGCAAGAGCCAGCAGGGTTTGTTCGGGGATGTGATAGAGGAGATCGATTGGTCGGTAGGAGAAGTGCTGAAGGCATTGGAAGAAAATGGACTGACAAAAAATACACTGGTAATTTTTACTTCCGACAATGGCCCCTGGCTCAACTTTGGGAATCACGCCGGATCAGCCGGAGGTTTGCGGGAAGGAAAGGGCAACAGTTATGAAGGTGGACAACGGGAGCCATGTATCATGAAATGGCCCGGACACATTGCCGATGGTACCATCTGCAACAAACTCGCCTCCACCATCGACCTGCTGCCTACTTTCGCAGAAATTACAAAATCTGATCTTCCTAAGAAAAAAATTGATGGGGTCAGCATTCTTCCCTTGTTACTGGGCAATCCAAATGCCAATCCGCGTGAATCTTTTCTCTACTATTACCGGAAAAACAACCTGGAGGGAGTCAGGAAAGGCAACTGGAAGCTGGTTTTTGCCCATCCTGGCCGTACCTACCACGGCTTTGAGCCAGGAAAGGACGGTTTCCCGGGGGCCACGAATGAAAATTTCAATTTTGAAGAAGGACTCTACGATCTTCGGAGGGATCCGGGAGAACAATACGATGTGAAAGCCTTCTATCCAGAGATCGTGGCAGAGCTTAAAAAAATTGCGGATGAAGCCCGTGAAGACCTGGGGGATGATCTGACGGGCCATCCTGGTAAGAACCGGAGAGAACCAGGAAAAGTTTCAAATTAATTTGGGGATTGATCCGATGAGAAAGATAGCAATGTTACTTTTTTTTGTGTTGGCGATGGGCGCTGTGGTTTTCGGTCAGGCCACCTATGAAGACGAAAGATATGTTCCGGAAACCGATCCGCTGGTGTTGAAAAAACTGGCGGAGTGGCAAAACTTCAAATTCGGACTGCTGATGCATTGGGGAACCTACAGCCAATGGGGAATCGTCGAGTCCTGGTCGTTGTGCCCCGAAGATGAAGGCTGGTGCAAACGGGAAAAGGGAGCCAATCCCAAAGATTATTTTTCCTACAAAAAAGAGTACGAAGACTTGCAAACAACCTTCAACCCAACTGCTTTCGACCCTGCCAAATGGGCCAGGGCAGCCAAAGAGGCAGGAATGAAATATGTGGTCTTCACCACCAAGCACCACGATGGTTTTTGCATGTTCGACAGCAAGTACACAGATTACAAGGTCACTTCCGTAAAAAGTCCTTTTCATACCAATCCCAAAGCCAACATTGCCAAAGAGCTCTTTGCCGCCTTCCGGGCCGAGGGACTCTGGACGGGAGCCTACTTCTCCAAACCCGACTGGCACTGCCCGGATTACTGGGATCCCAATTTCCCGCCGCTTGACAGGAATGTGAATTATGATCCGGCCGCCTATCCCGAAAAATGGAACAAATATGTGGAATTTACCCACAACCAGATCATGGAGCTGATGTCGGACTACGGCAAAATGGATATCCTGTGGCTGGATGGCGGCTGGGTGGAAAAGAGTTCGAAGGAGACCATCACCAACTGGTACAAACGACAGGTCGAAAGTACGGAGGGAGGATTTCTGAAACACAAGATCGTCAACCAGGATATCCGGATGGATGAACTGGCCGCCAAAGTACGGACCAAACAGCCCGGACTCATCGTGGTGGACAGGGCAGTCCACGGCAAGAACCAGAACTACCTGACTCCCGAAAACCGGATCCCGGACAAGACGCTTCCCTATCCCTGGGAATCGTGCATCATCTCCGGTGGAGGCTGGTCTTTCACCCCCAATGCAAATTACCTGAGTGGCCGCGAAGGAATTCAGACCCTTGTCAACATCGTGGCAAAAGGGGGCAACCTATTGCTGAACATCGCACCCGGACCGGATGGTACCTGGCAGCAGGGAGCTTATGACCTGCTAAAGGAATACGGATCCTGGCTGAAGGTAAATGGTGAAGCAATCTACAACAGCAAAGCAATTGCACCTTTCAGGGAGAATAATATTTGCATGACCCAACAGGCAAATGGCAACGTATTCTTCCTATATCTGGCCACCGAAGGAGAAACGGCGCTTCCGGCAACTGTCAGGATAATCTCACTTCAGCCTGAAAAGGAGGCCCGGGTGACGCTTCTGGGCAGTAGGATGAATCTCAGGTGGAAGAAAGTGGGAGACGGATTCGAAGTGTCCATCCCTGAAAGCCTCCGGAAACAGCTGCCCTGCAAATACGTCTGGACCATTAAAGTTTCCAGACTAAACAAATAGGCTCCCAATGAGCGATCCTTTATGATTGACCACTTCGGGATCTCCTACAAACACGCCAACTGATTGAGATAAATAACCTGCCACCAGGCCAAAAGAGGAAAGAACAACTAGGTCATTCCTTGTGAGGCTTTGAAACGATTGTCGGATTAACTTAGAAATTACTGTTGCCATACTAAAATGAAAAGAAATGAAAGAATTTACGAATAAACTGCTTCTGGGGTTGATGCTGATAACAGTCGGACTGCGCCTTGCTGGTCAAACTCGGTGTATTGTTCCTATCAACGATGACTGGCTTTTTAAAGGGAGTTCGATACACGGAGATTCTATCCGTGAAACCGTTAATCTGCCACATACCTGGAATGCAAAGGATGCTCAGGCAGGAATCGAATACTACCGGGGAACCGGGGTCTATTCCAAGAACCTGTTGATTGATGGCAAATACTCAGGGAAACGCCTTTTCTTGAAATTTGAGGGAGTGCACACAGTGGCAGATGTGTATCTCAATGGAATTCACCTGGGTCAGCATAGGGGTGGCTATTCTGCCTTCGTTTACGAAATTACAGGTCAAGCCAGGGTTGGTGGGAATAATTTTCTGGTGGTTAGGGTTGACAATTTGAAACATGAGGATATCCTTCCGCTTGGAGGGGACTTTAATCAGTATGGTGGAATTTACCGACCTGTCAGCCTGCTGATTACTGATCAGGTATGCGTCTCCCCACTGGATTATTCCTCTCCCGGAGTGTACATCAAACAAAAGAAAGTAACTGAAAAGGAGGCTGAGATAGAGGTCTTAAGCATCGTGAGCAATGGTGCAAGCACAGAGAAAACAATAACCATCCAGACTTCGGTTTTTGATGGGAGCGGCCTTTCGGTAGCCAGCCAGAGTTCAAATGTGGTGATCGCTGCAGGCAAGGCCTCAGAGGCAAGGCAGTCTATGAACATCAGTAACCCGAAGTTGTGGAATGGCCGAAAATCTCCCAGCCTGTACTCGGTGAAAGTTCAGTTATTGTCTGGCTCTTCACTGCTTGACGAAGTGGTCCAACCTCTCGGGTTGCGCAGTTTTTATGTAGATCCTGAGAAAGGGTTTTTCCTGAACAACAATCATCTGAAATTGCAGGGTGTCAGCAGGCACCAGGATAAAAAGGACAAAGGGTCGGCGCTCACGGAAGAAGATCACAGGACAGATATGCAACTGATCAGGGAAATGGGGGTCAATTCACTGCGCCTTGCACACTATCAGCAATCCGGGTACTTCTATTCACTTTGTGATACTGCGGGAATGGTGGTTTGGGCCGAGATTCCGTTTGTCGGAAGCATGCTCGGTGGTTATACAAATAGTCCGGAGTTTCGCGAAAACGGGAAGCAACAGTTAAGGGAGCTGATCCGTCAAAATTACAATCATCCCTCCATCTGTTTCTGGGGCGTTTACAATGAACTCAGTAATCCAAAAAAAGATAGCCCCACCTCGTTTGTAAAAGAATTGACTGCTCTTGCCAAAGCAGAGGATCCGGGACGTTTGATCACCTCTGCCAGTCTGTTGCCCGATGGAGACGAACTGAATTTCATCACGGAGGTTGTCGCCTGGAACAAATATTTTGGGTGGTATTACGGTGCCCCGGATAAATTGGGAACTTGGGCAGATCAGTTGCACAAGAAGTATCCGCAACTTCGCCTGGCCATCAGCGAATATGGTGCCGGCGCCGGCATCACGCAGCACGAGGAAAAGATGAGGCGCCCATTCCCTTTGAACCATCCATGGCATCCCGAGGAATACCAGGCATACTATCACGAACGAAGTTGGAAAGCCATCAGTGAACGACCATACATCTGGGGATGTTATGTTTGGAATATGTTTGATTTCAGCGTTGATTTCCGAATTGAAGGGGATACCCCCGGAATGAATGACAAAGGTCTGGTTACGTACGACCGCAAAACGAAAAAAGATGCCTTTTACCTTTACAAAGTCAACTGGAATGAGGAGCCCATGGTGCACATCAATGACCAGCGATTCATCCACCGTGAAGCAGAAAAAGTTGGGGTGAAGGTCTATTCCAATCTTGATGCAGTGGAACTGTTTGTCAATGATCATTCTTTGGGTATTCTGAAATCGCCCGATAAGATATTTATCTGGAAAGAAGTAAAACTGGCCTCAGGCAACAACAGGATCAAGGCGGTTGGCAAGATAGGGGATAAAACGATTCAGGATCAGTGTATCTGGGTGTACAAGTCTTATGGCTGGATCAACCTGCTGATCTGGTTTCTGCGTTATGGCATTATTCCTTTTTGCCTGATCACGGTCATTGCCATTCCGGTACTTTTCAGGAAGGCATTCGGCAAGCGGGAAAAAGATAGGTTGAAAATTTTGTACAGGATCCTGTTTTTCATTCTGACCATTGTCTTCATCCTGCTCCTGGCCGTTTTTCTGTTCGGATTGAAATACGATGTCAATCTTTTTGACTATTCATTGCTTTAGTTTTGATTGCTACAAAATGAAAAATTTCCGCAAAATCTTCCTGCTGATAATTTTCCTGACTATTAATTTACCAGGAAAGTCACAGTCAATAATTGATCCCAAGACCATCAGGGATAAAATGCAGTGGTTTGCAGATGCCAAACTGGGCATCTTTATCCATGCGGGTATTTATTCCGTGAACGGGATCGATGAATCCTGGAGTTTTTACAATAAAAAGATCAGCCATCAGGATTACATGAGGCAGCTAAATGGCTTCACCTTAAGAAATTACGATCCTGCCGCCTGGGCCGGTCTGATTCAGGAAAGTGGTGCACGATATGCGGTCATCACCACCAAGCACCACGATGGAGTGGCCATGTATGATACCAGGATGAATGATAGAAATATCCTAAAGTCCTCTCCAGCCAAACGTGACCTGATTCAACCATTTTTTGAAGAATTGAGGAAACGCAACCTCAAATGCGGTGCCTATTTTTCATTGATTGACTGGAGTGACAACAATTATCCGGGTTTTTTAAAAGACAGCTCCAGGTACAAAATTGCCAATGACCATGATCGGTGGAATCGTTACAGATCTTTCTTCCAGGGGCAAATCAAGGAGATCAATGCGATGTTCAAACCCGATTTGTGGTGGTTTGACGGGGACTGGGAACACAGTGCCGAAGAGTGGGAATCACAGAAAGTACGTCAGCTGATACTATCCGGCAATCCAAAGGCAGTCATCAACGGACGCTTGCAGGGTTACGGCGATTATGAAACACCGGAGCAGAATTTCCCTGTTGAAAAACCAAAATTCAACTGGTGGGAATTGTGCATGACTACCAACGACAACTGGGGCTTTCACCACGACGACAACTGGAAAACACCTTATGAGGTAATCACCATTTTTGTTGATGCAGTATCAAATGGCGGAAATTTATTGCTTGATATGGGTCCCAAAGAGGATGGAACCATTCCGGAGCAACAAATCAATGTTTTAAAGGAACTGGGTGCATGGAACAAGAAAAATGGAGAGGCTATTTTCAATACCGTGGCAGGTCTTCCGCAGGGTCATTTCTATGGTCCTACCACTTTATCAAAAGATTCTACCAACCTGTTTCTTTTTTTGCATGGCAAAACCTCCGGGAAATTGATGCTCAAGGGATTGATAAATAAAATTGAGGACATTGAAGTAGTAGGTGAGGGGTCACACCTTTCGCACAAGGTAGTAGGCAAAATTTCATGGAGTCCTGTGCCGGGATTGGTTTACATTGATGTCCCCGAGAGGGTGCTGGATCCTTATGTAACGGTCTTAAAGCTGAAATTATCCAAAGCTCTCCGGCTTTACCGTGGGCAGGGAGGTTTGAACTAATTTTTTTGTAGTTTCACACCTATTTCTGGAGCAATCATGATTGGTAAAATGATGATTTGTTTCCTTTCCTGAAGCATCAGGATCATCCCAGAAGCATATTTGGGCCAGGCTTTTCAAACCAAGGATACCATTCGCACGTAAAAAACCAATTATATACCAATGAAAAAAATTCTTTTTTTGCTTTTCGTCGGTTCGCTGGCACTTATCGCCTTTCAGTCTAAACCCGCCAAGAAACCTTTAACTGAGCGCTGGACCACTGAAAAAGCCCAAAAGTGGAGTAATGACAACGGATGGCTGCGCGGATCCAATTTTAATCCAAGCACCGCAATCAACCAACTCGAAACCTGGCAGGCGGCAAGCTTTGATACAACCACCATCAACCGCGAACTGGGATGGGCACAGGGCATCGGACTCAATGTGATGCGCGTATTCCTGCACCACGTTGCCTGGGAGGTCGACAAGGAGGGATTCAAGAAACGAATGGATACCTACCTGAAAATCTCCTCCAGTCACCACATCAAAACCATCTTCGTATTCTTCGACGATTGCTGGAACCCAACTTACAAGTCCGGCAAGCAACCCGATCCAAAACCTGGTGTGCATAATTCGGGATGGATCCGCGATCCGGGGGATCTGCTCTATTCCGATCCTGCACTCATCCAGATTTTGGAAGCCTATGTGAAAGATATACTCACCACTTTTAAAAATGACAAGCGCATCGCCCTGTGGGATTTGTATAATGAACCGGGCAACTCAGGATACGGAAACAGGTCACTTCCTTTGTTGAAAAAGGTGTTCGAATGGGGAAGAGAGATCAATCCATCCCAGCCGCTTTCCTCCGGATTGTGGAGCGTTGGGCTGAAGGATTTTAATCAGTTTCAGGCAGAAAACTCGGATGTCATCACCTACCACAACTACGACGATCCGGTGAAACACCAGGCGGCCATCGATACCATCAAGCGTTACAACCGACCAATCGTCTGTACCGAATACATGGCCAGGCGCAACAATAGTCTGTTCACGAACATCCTGCCTTTGTTGAAAGCCAACCACATTGGTGCCATCAACTGGGGTCTGGTATCCGGCAAGACGAATACCAAATATGCCTGGGACGAACCCATCAAGGATGGCTCCGAGCCAAAACTCTGGTTTCACGAGATCTTCAGACCAGATGGGACTCCTTACAAAAAAGAAGAGACAGACCTGATTAAAAAGCTGACCATGTAATTCGGAGAACAGGAAAAACACACAATTTAAAACACAATATTGTCATGATTTTCAAATTGCAAACCGAAAAAAGAATCCTGATTTCCGCGGCATTCATACTGATGGTTTTGAATGCTTTTACAAAAGAGTACAAAATCACCTCCCCCGATGGCCAGATTTCTGTGACAATTACTGTTGATACAGGAATTAAATGGTCGGCTTCAGTCGGTAACCAGGCCATCTTTACTAACAACACCCTGAGCCTGGATTTCGGAAGCACCGTATTGGGAGTTAATCCCAAAGTAGTTTCGGCCAAAACCACTTCGGTGAAAGAGGTGGTCCAGACTGTTGTAGCCGTCAAATCGAAAACCATTCAAAATGAATACAACCAACTGAAGCTGGTTTTTAAACCAAATTATGCTGTCAACTTTCGACTTTTCAACAATGGCATCGCCTATCGCTTCGAAACAAATATGAAGCAAGATGTCATCGTGAAAAATGAAGAAGTCACCCTTAATTTTGCGGGAGACTATGGTGTTCTCTTCCCCGAAGAGGAGTCCCTCTATTCTCATTACGAACGATCCTACCTTGATCAAAAAATAAGCTCCCTGCAAGCCGGAAGATTTTGTTCCCTTCCGACCCTGGTGAAAGCCGACAACAACATCAAAATCGGAATTACCGAGGCAGACCTGTTTGATTATCCCTGTTTATTCATGGAAGCAACGGGAAAAAGTGCCTTCACCAGTAAATATCCGCACGTGATCCTGAAGTCGGATCCGAAGGGTGACAGGGGCATTCAAAATATTCAGGAAGCAGACTACATCGCCCGGACAAGCGGGACCCGTTCCTTCCCTTGGCGTGTTTTCATGATCAGCCAGGAGGATGCCAGGTTGGTCGAAAACCAAATGGTCTATTTACTCTCCCGCGAAAACAAATTGGCAGAGACCAACTGGATCAAACCGGGTTTGGTGGCATGGGACTGGTGGAATGAAAACAATATTTACGGAGTTGATTTCAAAGCGGGTCTGGATACAAAAACCTACAAATACTACATCGATTTTGCTTCGAAATTCAAAATTCCATACATCATCCTGGACGAAGGCTGGACCAAAACTACCCTCAATATCAAGGAATCCAATGCAGATCTGAACCTGCAGGAGTTGATCGCTTACGGAAAATCTAAAAATGTGGACATCATCCTGTGGTGTTTATGGAATGCCCTCGATGCAGACATGAATCCGATTTTGGACCTCTACGCAAAATGGGGGGTGAAAGGGATCAAGGTCGACTTTATGGCCCGGTCGGAACAATACATGGTCAACTTTTATGAACGTGCTGCAAAAGCCTGTGCGGATCGCAAACTGCTGATCGATTTCCATGGAGCATTTAAACCTTCCGGAATGGTCAGGGCCTACCCAAATATCATCAACCACGAAGGGGTGAAAGGTATGGAGAACTGCAAATGGAGCAAGGACATCACACCTGAACACGATGTGACACTTTGTTTTACAAGGATGTTGGCAGGGCCCATGGACTATACTCCGGGAGCCATGACCAACAAAAATTCCAAAGACTTTGCCATCAGTTTTTCACATCCGATGAGCCAGGGTACGCGGTGCCACCAACTGGCGATGTATGTTTGCTATGATGCGCCACTTCAGATGCTGAATGATAGTCCGTCCAATTACTACAAGGAAACCGAATGCACCACTTTCATCAGTCAGATGCCTACCGTTTGGGACAATACCAAAATCCTGGATGCCAAAGTCGGTGATTACATTCTCACTGCACGGCAAAAGGACAACAATTGGTATTTGGGTGCCTTGACCGACTGGACTGCCCGTTCCCTGGATGTTGACTTCTCCTTTCTTGGGGAGGGAACCTATGAACTGGAGATCATGCAGGATGGAATCAATGCCGAGGTCAGTTGCAATGATTACAAGCGGATTGTCAGGCAGGTTACCAAAGCGGATAAACTGAACATTCAATTGGCCAGTGGAGGTGGTTGGGCGGCTATTTGCAGAAAAAAGTAATTACTTTGCAGGGTGGGAGTGCACTTCGAATGCTTTTCCATCTGTCACGATTTAATTAGATAAGTAAACTGTGTTCAATGTCCAATTTTTGGCAACAACTTTCAAAACCCTTTTTTGCACTCGCGCCGATGGAGGATGTGACCGATACGGTCTTCCGTGAAGTAGTGGCCGGAATGGCCGATTCCGAATTCCTACAGGTGCTCTACACCGAATTTGCCTCCATAGATGGGCTCAATCATCCGGTGGGCAAGAAGAATGTAGGACACAGACTGTTGGTAAGTGAATCGGAAAGAGCGCTTTTGAAAGAAAAAAATATTAGACTGGTCGTTCAGATCTGGGGAAAAAACCCCGAACTATTTCACCGGATTGCCAAGGAGATAACTGAGGAGTACGATTGTGATGGTATCGATATCAACATGGGCTGTCCGGTGAAGAAGGTGGTAAAAAACGGATGCTGCTCGGCACTTATCGATCAGCCGGATCTGGCTACGGAGATCATTTTGGCCACCAAGGAGGCCACTCATCTGCCGGTTTCCGTCAAAACCAGAACCGGCATAAGGATGCACGAAACCGAGCGATGGATGTCGACGGTCCTGACGACGCACCCGGCTGCCGTGATCCTTCACGGCAGGACCCAGAAACAACAATCTGACGGGTTAGCCGATTGGAACGAAATTGCAAAGGGGGTCCAGATTCGGGATCAACTAAGTCCCAAAACCGTATTTATCGGTAACGGGGATGTAAATTCCGTGGAGCAGGGAAAGGAATTGGCGGCTCAGCACGGACTCGATGGCATTATGGTGGGCAGAGGCATCTTCCACAATCCCTGGTTCTTTCAACCCAGTCGTACGGTGCCTTCCAAAAACGAAAAACTTTCCAGACTGCTGTTTCATACCCAGCTTTTCGAAAAAACCTGGGGGATCAAAAAAAGCATCAACATCCTCAAACGCTTCTACAAGATCTACACCAGCGATTTCACGGATGCCTCCAAAGTGAGAGTTCGGTTGATGGATTCGAGAAGTTACGATGAGATATACAGGATACTGGGTCAGGAAATGAAAAGTGAAAAGTGAAAATGATAAATTCATATTGGGTTCTTAGCCGTTTTTATGGATGAGACTAACATAGCAATCAGCTCTTTGCATTTGGCCAGAAGTTCTTTAAAATAAATTTCAGTTAGAAAATTTGTATCAATAAGATCATTAACCAATATTCAGTTTCATTGGCTTCCTTTAGTGCTACGGTCAATTTATTAATAAAATCTGCCCGGCTTGCAGCAAATTCTGACTCACGAACAAGCGCACCAATCGAGGTCCCGGAGCGAATTATCTGTTTACTTAACACATATTCTCTTTCCACAGAAATAAGCGATTGACTTAAATGGACGATTTTTATTGCAAATTGATAACTTTTCTCTATCAGCGGACTAATTGGTTTTTCACTTTTCATTTTATAAGGAATAGCTTTTACTACAAGTTACCCCAATAAATCCAAAATCAAGAACAATTTTTCACTTTTCATTTTTCACTTCTTAATGCTACATTTGATTAGTAAAAATTCAATAAGGGTATCATGAAGGCAATGGCATTAACCGGCATCCGGCAAATGGAGATGATCGACCTTCCCGACCCGGTCATCACGAAGGATACCGACGTTTTGATTCAGATGAGGGTGGTTGGGGTCTGCGGATCAGATGTCCATTACTATACCCAGGGGAAAATCGGCAGTCAGGTGGTTCAGTTTCCCTTCCCGGTAGGACATGAAGGTGCCGGAGTGGTTGTAGAAGTCGGTACGGCGGTCACCCGAGTAAACCCCGGAGACAGGATTGCCATCGAACCTGCTATGCCCTGCGGAGTTTGCGATCAGTGCCAGGCAGGGCGTCCGCATACCTGCAGAAAATTAAAATTCCTGGGTTGCCCCAACCAGGCCGACGGTTGTTTGACCGAATTCCTGGTGATGCCCGAAAATAGTTGCTTCAAAATTGCAGACAGCATGACTTACACAGAGGCTGCCATCAGCGAACCGCTTGCCATTGGCTTGTATGCAGTGAACCAGTCCATTCCATTGAAAGACGCTACCGTTGGAATTTTGGGATTTGGCCCTATCGGGATGAGTGTGCTTTTATCAGCCATCGCGAAAGGAGCAACCGAGATATTTGTCACGGATCTGGTGGAGGAAAGACTCCGGATTGCCCGGGAGAGCGGCGCAGTCTGGACCGGAAATCCCGCGAAAGCGGATATCGTAGCCGAAATAAAAGCCAATGAACCGCTGCTTTTGGATGTGGTTTTTGAGTGTTGCGGAAAGCAGGAGGCCATCGACCAGGCCATCGAACTTTTAAAGCCTGGGGGAAAACTCATGGTAATTGGTATTCCCGAATTCGACAGGTGGAGTTTCAATGTAGACCAGATGCGCCACAAGGAGATTTGTATCCAGAATGTCAGAAGACAAAATCATACCGTAGAGGAAACCCTTGAATTGATGGAGCAGGGAACCATCGACGTAAGTAAAATGGCCACCCACCGTTTCCCTTTTGCCCGGACCAAAGAGGCCTTCGACCTGGTCACAGGCTACCGCGATGGCGTGATGAAGGCGATGATCGACT
This sequence comes from uncultured Bacteroidia bacterium, assembly GCA_903854235.1. Lineage (GTDB taxonomy): Bacteria > Bacteroidota > Bacteroidia > Bacteroidales > Prolixibacteraceae > CAINVV01. The sequence continues at coordinate 15,879 of CAINVV010000123.1, forward strand.
TTTAAACGAAGTTCCTCACCGGGTGACTCAGAGTCACCCGGTGAGGAATCCTGGGATTCACCACTCGCCCTTCTTTCCGAATTTGGCACGTGCGACTTCTCCGAAGGTTTTGACCGCTTCGTTGAAGTCGGCGAGCACCACATCCGGGTTATTGCCCCACGAACTGCGGGCCGACTGGATGATCGTCTTGCATTCATTTTCGTCCATAAAGCGCGCTGCCTCCAGCAGTCGCTCCTGATCCTCTTCCGGGATCACGAGGAACCCATGCTTGTCGGCGTGGATCAGTTGTCCGGGTAATATCTCCCTTCCAAACACATTCACCTGGCAGTTCCAACGCACTGGAAAGCTGTTGGCGTGACCGACACAACGGCCTCGGGCAAGAGCTTTGAATCCGGCATTGTTCATCTCGTCGGTATCCCGGATGGCCCCGTCGGTGATGGTTCCCACGCAGCCCAGTGCCTTGTGGATGTTGCTGTTTACCTCTCCCCAGAAGGCTCCGTACATCGTTGGTTTGTCGAGATCCTGAACCACCACTATCTTGGGTCCGGGAACGGAAGCCATGTAGGCGCGGTACTCTGCCCAGCCATTGGGATTGGCCTGGGGATGCTCCGGATTGCTGGGTTCGATCACCACCGTCACCGCATACCCGACCATGGGGCCCATTTCAGGCATATAGTCATTGACTGATTCGAGGTTAAAACCATCGCGGGCACTGTTGTGGTGGGTAATCTGTTCCCATCCGTTGTAGATGGTTGGTGTATTCCAACGCTTCAGGCCGAGCAGATCGGCGTGTGTCAGTTTTCTTTGCATTACCTTTTCCCCAGGCTTGTATTTTTAAATGCAGAAATATCGATCAAGCCACTGGTGTCGTTGTCAAAGCTGATCTGGATGCTGTCGCCTGGCATCGTAACCGGCATTTCGTTCGAGATTTGCGAGGAGCCGATGAAGATGTTGTTCATCCCGTTGACGGTAAAATAGTAGAAACTGTTGCCGTTCTTGATGTCCGACTGGATTCTGCTGACCATGGTTTTCAACAACATTTTTTTGGTCACGTTTTTCGGATTGATCTTGTTTCCCGCCATGTTGTAGGCATTCTTGTAAGCCATCAGCGTTTCAACCAGTGTATTACCCACCCCAACAATGGTATAGTCTTCGATGGCCACCATGGCAAACATCTTGACCAGTCCGCCATTGTCCTTCAGGGTCATCATGTAAGTCGGAATGTTGTTGATGTTGTAGGGGATCGGCAAGGAAGAGGTGTATCTTTTCTCCTGGACTTTTCCCATTGCCGAATTCTGGGCGGCATGTTCCGTGGCACCGCTTTGCTTGTACCAGACCGTCTTCTTGGACCGGGTATCCACCAGTACGAATCCAACCGTAGCCTCATCGGCACCCACAGAGGTAAGACCTGTGTACCAGTAGGATTTGTTGTCTTCGCCATACACGAGTGAAAGACCCTGGGTGATCTGCAACTTGTTTTCATTGGAGAAGTTCCAGAATCCCTTCACGAAGTTGCCCCAATCGTTGAGTTGTTCTTCGATGAATTTATCGGGTTGAATCCTGTCGATCCAGGCTGGAGCCTGATCAATGGGATATTCATTGCACTTCCCTGTCTCGGCATTGACCACTACCACGCTTACCGCGTTGTCGCCATAAAATCCGATGGTCTTTTGGAATTTGGTCACTACCCAGAAAGGGGTTCCGTCGTCGTCGATTTCAAAACTGTAATCTGTGAGTCCTGCATCCCAATAGCCACTGAGATAGACGTGGCGTTCGAGGTTGTCGCCAAAATAGGCCTCGGGTTGGTATTTGATGAGGGTCTTGTGTCCTTTAACCTCCTGCACCAGCTTCACATCGCGTTCGTTGCAGGCATTCACCATCACGTAACCGTTGGTTCCCTCCTGATTTTTATTCCATTTGAAGAAGCCGGAATGGAGCAACGGAGCCACCCAATAGAGGTCGTTGCGAACTTTTTGGATAACGAAAGTCCCCAGACGAACCTGGCTTCCCAGGGCAGGCTGGGCACCCAATACTTTGTCTCCAAGAAGGTTGGCAAGTGATTCATCCACCACGCGTATTTTATCAATGGAGATGGGTGCCATGTGGTTGGAGAGGTTTTCGCCGATTTCGACGTTGCCGATCATACCACGGTAGTCGTTCCAACGGAAGAGCGACCAGGAGGTGACTAATGGCACCACCGTCATATAAAAAAACAAAGCGATGAAAATCCATTTTGGAACGGCCAGGGAGGTAAACAGTTTCAAGGCCTGCATTTCGTTCGTTACCTGCGGTACCATTCTGATGTTCAGGATGACCCAAAGGAGGGTGAGCGCCCCGATCAACGCGGGTAAACCGGCAAATCCATAGGCTACAACCGGCATCTGCGTATAAATGGCAATCAGCGCAGCAACAAGGAGAAGGATGATCTGTGAGATTTTTTTCATTTGAAAATGAATTTGTTAGATGAAGATATTTGGATCGTTGATTGGAAAACATCTGTGCAAATCAAATTTGTAACAGCGTGTTTTGCCTTCGAAGGTTTTATGCGTATGGAATGAGTTTGAGAAAATTATTCGTTCAAATTTACGTAAATATAAACCAATGAAACGAAAAATTGCAAAGATTTGATCCGTTGGGGGAGTACTCGGATGGTACTCTTGTCAAAAAGATTAAATTTAAATTTTTTTACAGGGGGATCTTCATCTGGGTAAACTACTTTAACTATGCAAACGGAAATCAAAGAGATCGTAAAATCGCTAACGGTTTTTCAGGTTCGCAATCCAATCAAACTCTCCAACGAACGGGTTATCTCCGTGGATGCCCTTCGGGGGTTCGATATGTTCTGGATCATGGGCGGCGAGATGATCGTCCAGGGACTTGACAATGTATTTCACAACAAAATAACGGCATTTCTGAAGCTGGAGACGGAACACGTGGAGTGGCTCGGGTTCCATTTTTTCGACATCATCATGCCGCTTTTCCTCTTTTTAGTTGGCATTTCGCTCGTTTTTTCCACCCGAAAACGAATCAGTAACGGTGCCACCGACCGATCCTTGTGGTTGCATACCATCAAACGAATTGCCATTCTTTGGGTGCTGGGGATGGCTGTGCAGGGGAATCTCCTTACCTACGACATCCACCAGATCAAACTCTACTCCAACACCCTGCAGGCCATTGCCTGCGGTTACCTGGTTGCCACCATTCTGGTTCTTTACTTGCCGGTGCTTTACCAGTTTTTTGCTACACTCGGACTGTTACTGCTTTACTGGGGAATCCTGGTGCTTATCCCGGTAGGGGGTAATCCAATCGGGACTTTCACCATGGCCAACAATGCGGCCCTCAGCTTCGACCATTGGGTACTCGGAAGTTTCCACGACGGACTTCAGTACACCTGGATCCTGACCAGCCTCGGCTTTTCTTCCACCGTGATGTTGGGCGTCTTTTGTGGCTACCTGCTGCAATCGGATGTGGAGCAAAAGAAAAAATTGCAGCGTTTTGTGGTGCTAGGCACTTCACTGATCGTTTTGGCACTGATCTGGAACATCTGGCATCCGATCATCAAGAAGGTCTGGACCGGTTCTTTTGTCTTTTTTGCAGGGGGGATCAGCATCCTGATGCTGGCATTTTTCTATCTTCTAATCGACATATGGAAGGTGCGTACGGGTACGAAATGGCTGATCATTCTTGGATCAAATGCCATTTTTGGTTATGTGGTCTGGAACCTGCTTGAAACGGGATTTACCACCATAGCGGGGGTCTTTCTCGAAGGGTTAAAACCAGCCATCAACGACTGGTACCAGACCCTCTCCTACATATTGGCTTTTCTGACGATCTTTATGCTGATGCGTTACATGTACCGGAACAAAACCTTTGTGAAAATCTGAGTCCGGAGTGACTCGAAATCCGATTCACGAATCAGATTTTATCTTTACGAGAGCATCATCTTGCTGATGTAGACATCCTGAAATTCGGGACATCCTTCCAGATTTATGTGGTTTGTTTTGGCCAAAATTTCGGCAGCCAGCTCCCCGTTTCCGAAAAGGAACATCTTGGCTCCAATCAGGGCCGTATTTCCCATTTTATGCAGTTTTTCAGGCGTCGTTTCTACCATTCCTGTGGAGAGGAGATGTTCGGTATGGAGGTAATTCCCAAAACCACCCGCGATGTATGTTTCAGATATTTCGGAAGGATCAATGGAAAGCTGACTTGCCAGGAGGATGATCCCTGCCGCGATGGCCGCCTTGGCCAGCAGGAATTCGTACAGGTCCCTCTGGGTGAGCCGGATGTTTCCAATCAGATGAATCTCCTCCTCACCGGATAGGATCTCTCCGAAGAGACCTATCTTTTCTTGTTTTCGCAGGATGGCAACTGCATCGATCAGCGCACTGCCGCAAATTCCTTTGGGTGCAACATTTCCGATAACGGAGGAGACCATCTTGTTTTCAACCAGCCTCAGGGAGGAGATGGCTCCGGTTACAGCCCGCATTCCCACCGAAAGACAGGACCCCTCAAAAGCCGGACCGGCAGCCGTTGAGGCGCAAATGATCCGGTCTCTGTTCCCGACCACGATTTCACCATTGGTACCCAGATCGATCAGTGCAGTATATTTTTCGTTTCTGTGCAACCCGGTTGCGGCGATTCCTGCCAGGATGTCACTGCCCACGAAGCTGCCGATGGAGGGGTAGAATTGAATGCTTTTGGAAACTTCAAAACACCAGTTCAACATGGAAGTTGAATAGGTCACGATCCCCGAATTCTCGACCTGGAACGGGTAGCAGGAAAGGGGAGTGAGGTCGAGACCACTGAAAATGCGCTGCATCACGGTGTTTCCAACTAAAACAACCTTATCGGGGATTCGTTCGCACTCTTTTATCATTCGTTCGATCATTTGTCCGATGGCACTCCTGATCATCTCTGTCATCTCGGTTGCATGGCCATTCAGACCTGCCTGAATCCTGGAGATCAGGTCGGCTCCGAATCTTACCTGTGGATTGAGCAGGGTCTCCACTGCAAAGATTTTTCCTGATCGCAGATCTACCAATTGTGCAACTAGCGTGGTGGTACCAAGATCCACTGCCACACCATAACCGATCTCAGGGAGAAAATCAAAATCTGATTCATCGGCCAGAATCAGGTGCTCGAACTGGTCAGCCTGTAGCGTGACGGATTCTGTGCAGCGGCTCATGCAAGCCAGTCGCCAGTCGGGAGTGAGCTGAAACTGTTCCAGTTTCCTCCGGTGGGATTCGGAAAGGGGGATGTTCCCATCCAGCAACCTAACCCGGCATTTGCCGCAGGTGCCATTTCCCCCGCAGGGAAACTCGATGCCATACTCGTGCAAACTGTCGATAAGGGGAGTCTGGTCGTTGACCAGGATCTCCTTCCCCAACGGATGCAAACGGATGGTATGTTGCTTCATATTTCAGAAATAAGCCTGTTCATTTTTGTTTGAAAGGTCTGTTCTTCTTTTTCGGATGAATCATAAATGATGACCAGTTCTGCGGATGATCTCGGCGCACAACGATCAGCAGAAATCCCCGTAAGGGTATAGTTGAAAAGTACCCAGCCTTCTGCGGTATAAATGTAACCTTTTGCCCGTAAAATGGATTTTTCTTCCGCCAATATCTTCTTGAGGGTTTGCGGATCGAGGGAGATAATTTTCGGTATTTTCAGGCAAAACGACTGCCAGTGTTCTTCTTTGGCCTGAACATCAGGATGCCATTTCCAGGTTTGCAGCTTGCCACTTGCCGGGAGTCTTGTACCCGCTACGAGCAGATCAAATTCCACGAGGGAGTATGTTTCACAGCGGATATCTGGAAAATTTGCATGGAAAGTCAAAAGATGGTTTTTCAGTTCGTCCTCCGTCAACTGATCCAGTTTGCTGAAGAGGATCAGATCCGCCTTTTCAATCTGATCGCGGAAAATGGGTGCCATCAGGAGCCGTGGATGCCTGGTCATTGCAAGATCCACAAGGCAGACAACCGGCATCAAATGAAGGTCCTTGTACTTAATCACCAGATCAGTGAGGAGGTCAATGCCTCCGAGTCCGCTTGGTTCAATCAGTATCCTGTCAAATTTGTTCTGGGCGATGATTTCTTGAAGATTCTCATTTAAATAGCCCTGTGCAGAGCAACAGATACATCCTCCCGAAATTTCAAAAACGGAACCTTCCGATGATTTGGATCGAAGTGTTTGTCCGTCGATGGAGATCTTTCCAAATTCATTGATGAGAATGGCCCAATTTTCCCCGGTAGGTTTTGTGTCAAAAAACCTCAGAATGGCGGTCGTTTTACCGGCACCCAGGAAACCGGTGATCAGGTGAACAGGGGTCATGAGGAATAATGAATAATGGATTTTTTACAGGCCGTATTCCGAGAGGATGAATTTTCCAGGATCCAGCAGAGGAAGCATCATCGCAATAAAATCATTTTCATCTTCCGGAATAGTGTTTAGATCCTCCCGGAAAATCGGCAGGTAATTTGTTTCCATTTCGGAGAGTTTCATTTGCCCTGACTGCAAAGCCTCTTCAATGATATCCAAGGCTTCCAGGGCTCCGTTTCTGGCGTTGGCCACATAGGATTCCCCTTTTATCAAGGCCTTTGAAATTCGAATCACATTTACGGGAGAGAGGATCAGTGCCTGTGGATCCGTGTACTCGTCCGACCCCACCAGCAGTTCCTGCAAGACCTGGCAATGCATTTTCCCCCTGTGCAGGGCTTCGTTCATCAGGCGGGCGTCGTATTCCAGTTGTTCGAGATAGGCTGTGGGTGCCATCCCCGACAAGAGTTTGATATTTTGGACAGATTCGTTGCTCCACAGATCGGCACAGGCTGAGGCGATGTTGCCAATCGGACTCAGGTGGGCGCAGGCTGCCGTTTTGCCCTCCATCGAAATGGGGATGCCGGTAATCGCCTTCAAAAATGGACCTTCATAACCGCAATCCTTATCCGGACCAACAGCCCCCTCTTCCATGGCCACAATCGAGCGTACCACCGAAATCACCCTTACCAGGGCCGCAAATACTTTAGGGATGTATCTCTTCTCGGCCAGCACCATTGCCGTGTTGGCAAATCCGCAGGCGGAGTCGCCGGCGGCAATTTTTCCGTGGCCATTGGCCAGTGTGACAATTTTGTGCCATAGGAACCGCATGTCTCTAACGCCCAAAACAGATAAGGCAAAAAGTACTCCTTTCAGGTCGCACATCATCAAGGCATCGTCGGAAACCTCCTTGCCGCCCGTACTCTCGATGGAAAGCAGGTCTCCGCCTGCCACCATTCCCCGTTCAAACAACTCCATCATGGGTTCCAGCCAGGCGGAAGTGCGTTGCCTGGCAGGACGTTCAAATTCCCGAAGGTCGTTGGGCGTCAGTCGTATTTCGGAAGCCAGGCCATACTTCTGGAAGTAGTTCTCGCATATTTCATTCATGATTTTGACAATCCCGACTCCGATGTCTGGCGTTTTTGTCATCTCCAGCAGGGTCTCAAATTCCAGTACGACTCCCTTTGAATTCAACTGTACCGCACGTTCCAGCGCACCTTCGGCGATTTCACGGTAATGGGCATATACCTCACCCAACGAATGGCTGTTGATGCTCATCATCGGCAGGGTAAAGTTTAGCTCGGCATACACTTGTCCACCCCCGATGACGAGTCCACGACGGGTAGTAACGGGATGGGGGGCGATGCCAAACAATAGTTCTGAGGGGTCAATGATTGTTAATTTCTTGTATTGCATCAGGCTTTATTTATTGGGTTAGGAGTTGAACGTGATGTTCCGGAACCGGAACCAAGTCCAACTTCTTGTTGAATTCATCCAAGGCAGCAAAAAATGCGGTTATATTTTCGGCAGGAACGTGTGGCGGTAGATCACAACCGGTTGAGAGGACAAAATTTTTGTACCCGGATGTCCTGTTCAGTAAATCAGCAGTGGAGGTCATGACCTCTCCTGCTGAGAGCTGCTTCATAACCCCTACAGGATCAATGTTCCCCATTATCAGTTTGTCTTTTGGACAGTTCCTCAGGGCCTCCTCCATGTCCATGGCATTGCCAAAATGAAAGGCATTTGCACCCGTATGCAGCATGGCCTTCGTGCATTGCCCCTGGTTTCCGCAATTGTGCAAAATGATCAGAAAGGTATCGTCCTGCAGCGTCTCAACGATCTTCTTAATGTAAACGGATGAAAATTCTTTGCAATCATCATTGGAAAGAAGTCCGGCAGCAGGTTCCGCGATGATGACGCCCGAACATCCGGTTGCCTTTAATTCCTGACAGTATTTGAGAAGGAATTTGGTGCATTTGTCCAGCAGCAGGTGAATGGCTTCCGGTTCCGTGTAGCAGGAGACCATGATTTCGGAAAGGTCGAAGAGCCTTCCTGCCAGGGAGAAAGGACCGATTGCACCAGCAAAAACAGGTTTGTCAGGTGTCCTCTCAACAGTAATCTTGTTGGCCAGAAGATAGTGAGGAATGCGTCCGACGGAGAGATCAGGAATCTGAAGTGCAGTAATCTCGTCCGCATTGGAGACCAATCTTCCCAGAAGATGTGGCATCTCATCCTCCTGGATCTCAATCATTGCACCAAAAGCCTCTGCTTCGACAGTAAGATCCATGATGACCGTTGTGGCTGCCGTTGGATAGATCTCATTTATTCTTTGAATCGCCTTCGCATGTATTTTGCCATCCTGTACGGCATCTTTTACCTTTTTCCCAATCATTTCAATTCCGGGATGGGTCATGATTGGTATGGCAATCCTCTTTTTATTGCTGATTTGCCGGGCGATCCAATCATTGATATTTTGCATGGAAATAGTTTTAAAAAGCTTATATTGAGATGTATAAATAGAATTTATTTCTTTGGATGAAGACAAAACAATTCCCGAGACCTTGAATTCAAGGTCCTGACAAATCCGTTTGTATTAATAACTGAAACTTGAACGGCGAACTAAGAGGCTAGCTTATTCAGGTATTCAACGGCTTTCTGTGGATCGGGAGCATAAAAATCGGCTCCGATACTCTTGCAGAAATCTGCATTGACAGGGGCTCCGCCAATTAAGACTTTTGTATCAGGAACAGAAGCCCTGATGCCGGCAACAATCTCACCCATGTTGACCATGGTGGTTGTGAGCAGTGCCGACAATCCTACCACCGCACCGGGGTTGTTTTTCAATGCCTCCACAAAACGCTCTGAACCGACATCAACACCCAGGTCAACGATGGTCCAGCCACCGCCTTCCACCATCATGGAAACCAGATTTTTCCCGATGTCGTGAAGGTCGCCTTTGACAGTTCCGATGATGAAAGTCCCTTTTGACTTGATGGCACCAGAGGCAAAGAAGGGTTTCAACTGCACCATCGAGGCGCCCATGGCTTTGGCCGACATCAGCATCTGCGGGACAAATATTTTATTTTCGGAGAATTTCTTTCCCACTCTTCCCATGGCTGGAATCAGGGCCTCTTCCAAAATTTCCTGTGGATTGACTCCAGCTTCGAGTGCCTGATGGGTCAATTCGTGTGAACCATCCATCCCCCTCAGCTGAGGAGGATAGGGAGACTTTTGGTCTATTTTTCCAAACTCAACGGCCTCAAGAAGTTTTTCGATCAGTTCATTCATGTTTCTACCAGTTTAGTCGTGTGATTCTGAAGTGTTAAAGCAAAAATAGACTTCTTTCCCTAGTAATTCTACGCCAATATTTACTATTTTTGATGCGATATTCACATTAATTCAGGTAAATGTGCAATATTTATCACCATGACAGCCAGATACGAACAACGCAATTTAAAGGAGGATGAGTCTTTCTCTATCGGTATTTTTCAGGACAACCTGGAAAAGAGTACCTGGCATTACCACAACAATTATGAGATCAGCTTCATTACGGAGGGCTCAGGAAAGCGGATTGTAGCGGATTCGATGGAGGAGTTCCAGCCCGGTGACTTGGTTTTTATCGGTGGCAACATTCCGCATGTCTGGATTGCCGAAAAGGAGCAGGGAGTTATTTCGGAACGAACGCTTGATATGGTTTATCTGCAATTTTCCACCAACCTACTGATTCCCCAAATGCTGGCACTTCCTGAATTCAAAAATGTGAAGAAAGCGATTGAACTTGCCGATCGAGGCATTCAAATTGTCGGGCAGACGTTGAATGAGGTGAGTGCCATTATGCTTCAGCTTCCTTATCTGGAAGGTTTTGAAAGGATGAACCAGTTTCTGTGCATGATGGATCTCATCGGAAGGAGTGCATCCAACATACCCCTGGCGAGTGAAGAGTACATGCGAAAACGGTTTACGACCGGAAACAGGAGAATTGGGTTGCTACATGATTACCTGATGCACCACTACCGGGAGGAGATTAACCTTGAGAAACTGGCATCCCTCGTGAATATGGCAGAAGGATCACTTTGCAGATTTTTTAAAATGAATGTCGGAAGTTCGATATTTGAATACCTGAACAAGATCAAAGTTGAATTTGCCTGTAAATTATTGATGAATCCCAACATAGGCATTATTGATGTTTGCCTCGACAGCGGATTCAATAACCTGAGTCATTTCAACAAGCAATTTAGAAAGCACACGGGCGTAACTCCTTCGGAATACAGGAAGAGGTTTAGGGGGCTGGTATAAAAATTACAACAAATCCGGGATCCACCTTTTAACCATCCGGCCGGTATGCTCTACCAGATACTCCCAGTGGTCAAGCTCAAATTCAATCACCACTGTTGAACAAGTGGGAACATCCAGCGAAAATTCAGGAAGGAGCAGATCCAGGTAATAATAGATGGTAGGATTGTGGCCAACCACCATCACGGTTAGGTGATGATCCTCCAGTTCCTGAAGCATAAGCAGGAAAGTGGAGGTTTGCATACCGGAGTAGAGCTTCTTTTCGTACCTGACATTCCCGGCAGGATAACCAAATTCTCTGGCGAAAATTCGGGTCGTCTGGGTGGTGCGCACAGCCGGGCTGGCGATGATCAGATCGGGCACGATGCCGGACCTGGCCATTTCGTGGCTGATTCGTTCGGCATCGTGCTCGCCTCGGTCTGTCAGAATACGGTCAAAGTCCTGATCGTACCCGTGTGAGATGGTTTTGGCATGACGAACCAAGGTGACTCGTTTCATGGAGAATGGTTTAGAAAGCGGCTACCTGCTCCAAACTCCAAAATGGATGGAGTAGTGAGAAGAAGGCCGTGTTGAAATCACTTAGGATTTTCTTTTATCAATCTCTTTCCAGACCAATGCGCTTGCACCAACAATGGCGGCAGAACCCATCTTCAGCTTGGACGGAAGGACTTTAATCCGGTTGCGGTAGAAAGGCAATACGTACCGTTCGAGGCTTTCACGGGTTGGACGGAAGAGCAGTTCGCCTGCTGCGATAGGTCCGCCAAAAAGGAAAATGGCCTCCGGACTTAGGTAATGAACCGTATCGGCCAGACTGCGCCCCAGAATTTCGCCTGTGATTTCAAACACCTCAAGGGCAATGGGATCGTTTTGCACGGCAGCATCAAATACCAGTTTGGAGGTCATTTCGTTGAAGGAAACATTGGCCAGAGGGCTTTCTGTGTTGTTGGTTTTGGCCAGCAATTCAAAAACGGTTCTTTTAATGCCGGTGGCAGAACAATAGGTTTCCAGGTGACCTTTGGATCCGCAACCACAGTCCCGGCCATCGGGAACTACCGTTACATGCCCAAGCTCCCCGGCCAGTCCGTCGTGTCCGTAAACCAGGTCTCCGTTGACGATGATGCCACTTCCAAGTCCTGTCCCAAGGGTGATCATCACGAAATTGCGCATTCCGATTCCTCCTCCATACATCATTTCGCCCAGGGCAGCTGCATTGGCATCGTTGGTAACTTCAACAATGGAGATGTCAGGCAATTTTGCCTTGATGAGTTCTGTGAGCGGAACCACCGAAACAAACGGAAGGTTGGCCGTGATACCAATTGAACCGTCGTAGTAATTGGCATAAGGGGCACCAATGCCGATCCCCATCACCTCGAGGTCGGGGTTTATTTTACTGACGGTCTCGATGGCTACCCGGATCTCTGATGCGATGAGAGAAATGAAATTTTCTACCAATTTCTCGGAGATATCCATCCGGCCATCCGGATTTTCCTTCTTCTGGGGAGTAGGCAATTGGGGCATTTTCTCATACAAAACATTCCCCTCCCTGTCTACTACTCCGATCGCCGTGTTGGTCCCCCCAATATCCAGTCCGATGGCAACTTGTTTCATGTTTATATTTTTAGAAATGATTATTAACTATCCAAGCGATGAAGGTCCCCCAAAATTTGTAGCTGGCTTGACCCGGTTTCGCTGATTTATTTGTATTCGTTTATTATTCTGTATGGTTCCTCAAGGAAATCGAGTAAACAAATATAAAAAAATAATCAGGACCGCAAGATTAGTAAAGTTTACAATTTGCCGGTACCTTTTTTTCTTATTTTTACCAAAATCTAATTCAGAGACTATGGAATATCTGGCAGCTTCCGACCGTTACAACAACCAGTGCGAATACCGCCGCTGTGGTCGCAGCGGACTTCAACTACCTGTCTTGTCCCTCGGACTCTGGCACAATTTTGGGGGAGTCGACACTTATGAAACGGGGAGGAGCATGTTGCGCTTTGCCTTCGACAACGGCATCACCCATCTCGACCTTGCCAACAATTACGGTCCGCCTCCCGGTTCTGCCGAAGAAAATTTTGGAAGTATCTACCAAAAAGATTTCAAACCCTACCGGGATGAACTCATCCTCTCCACCAAGGCCGGATACCTGATGTGGCCTGGTCCTTACGGAGAATGGGGTTCCCGCAAATATCTCCTCTCCAGCCTCGACCAGAGTCTGAAACGGATGCAGGTCGATTATGTCGATATCTTCTACTCCCATCGTCCGGATCCGAATACACCACTTGAAGAGACCATGATGGCGCTCAATCAGGCAGTCCGTTCGGGGAAGGCCTTGTATGCAGGAATTTCCAACTATCCTGCAGATATGACCAGGGATGCCGCGGCCATCTTGCGCAGCCTGGGTACTCCCTGCCTCATTCACCAGCCTAAATACTCGATGTTCGAAAGATGGGTAGAAAAAGAACTGCTGGATACCGTCGAAAAGGAGGGCATCGGAGTAATTGCCTTTTCCCCGCTGGCACAGGGATTGCTGACCGATCGTTACCTGAACGATATTCCGGAAGGATCCAGGGCCTCCAAATCTTGGGGCTATCTGAGGCCCGAGCAGGTCACTCCGGCCATCGAAAAAGCCAGGGCATTGAACCGGATTGCCCAGGAACGCGGTCAATCGCTTGCCCAAATGGCCATTGCGTGGCTGCTGAAAGATTCCCGAGTCACCTCTGTATTGATTGGTGCGAGCTCGGTTGCACAGCTAAATGACAATCTTCAGGCGCAGAAGAACCTTTATTTTACGGGGTAAGAGATGGAAGAGATAGAAGGAATTTTGAAAAAATGATAAATGAAGAATGATGGAAACCATCATTCATCATTTATGACCAATCATCCATTATTCATCATCC
>CAINVV010000124.1 GCA_903854235.1 uncultured Bacteroidia bacterium
CCGACCAGCTCCATGGAATGAGCATCAGCACCAAAACGGTGAGCAGCAGTAACAAAAATCCATAGATTACCTTTTTAATCAGCTTCATTTGTTCAGTTGTTTATTGGTTGAGTATTCAAAGATATCAAATCAATTTCATTGAATCACTTTCAGGTATCGGGCCATCCAGTAAGGCAGCAAATATTCGTCTCCGGCCAGTCGGGAACTCCTGCCATCGTTGCAATCCAGTGCAAATGGATTGGTGTTGTGACGGATCATCGGACGCTCACCGGCTGTCAGCAAATCTTTCGTGTACTGAAGCCTGAAATTTTCGGGAAGAGGGACCAAATCTTTCCGTTGGGAATTTCTGACGGAATAGCGATCCAGGTCGGTGCAATATTCGCGGAGAAACCAGAGGGTGGATTCTTTGTCAATATCACCGCTGATTCCATAGGTCAGGACGTTCCAAAGGGCATCCCTTTCCGGTTTTTCGATTTCCCAGTGGTCGCGGGCCACCCACTGGAATTTCTTTTTGAGGGAATCATCAAACGCATAGTTGTAAAGTACCCAGTAGGTCAGAAACGACATTTCATCGTCCGAATGGTTCCACATATCGCCCATTACCTCTCCCTTGTGAATTACATCCATGGTCTGTTGCATGGTTTTCATCGGGATCAGGATGTTATCGAGGTACTTGTGCTTGTTCATCATCTCAAAGGCGATCGTCTTGTATTTCTCTTTCCCCGTCAGGGAATAGGCCAGCTCCAGTCCGGCAATCAGGTGGGCACTGTTCAGTTTCTTGTCGTCGACATAGTCGGGATAGGCATTGACATATTCGGGGTTCCAGCGACCCCATTTGGTGGGTTTTCCGTCGACATCGATGAAATAGAAGTTGTGGTCGATGATGTGGGTCATGATGGCATCGATGAAATCTGCCACCCTTTTCTTCTCGGGTGCGGTTTTGGCGATGAATTGATCCATTACCGTTGCCACGAAGAGGTAACCGATGTATTCGTCGGTGCTGGTGGTCCCTTTCCAGTCCCATTCAGGATTTTGAGAGGGACGCCAGACGATGGTGTCCTTGATAATTCCCTTTCTTTCGAAAGTGCGGGAGGGAAATCCCTTCAAGGGATTAACCGTCAATAGTCTTTCGAATGCCTCAAACGATTCCCAGGCATATCTTTTGGCAATTTCCTCGCCGGTAGTGGCATACCGGAAAGCCTGGCTGCCGAGGTAGAGCGTGGTCCAGAGTCCGTCGTTGTCGTTGTCGACGGCCCTGGCGGTGGTCAGATCTCCAGGTTTGCCGTAGCTCAGCTCACATACAAAACCGTAGCGAAGGTGGTATTTGCGGATATCATCCTGAATTTTATCTGTTTTTGCCTGCAGCGTGGTAGTTTTAAACTCAATTTTATTCAATCCGGTTGGCGTGAGAAGGTAGACATTTCCCTCTGCATCCGACTTCATGTCCAGAATCTCATTGTTATCCAGCCATCTTGGCCCTTCGAAATAGCGGTATTTGCCTCCTTCTTCCCTGAAAGTGCCATCGGCGGTAGCAAACCACGCCTGGTCGTTTACCACCAGCAGATCCCTGAGCGTTGTGACAGGAAGTTCCTTTTTCAAGGGTTGTACGATTTTACCGGTTGCCTGATCTATAGCAAAATAGCCATCTTCCGTTCCAACAAGAATCCTTCCGGAAGCAAAGGCAAGGCTAGTCAGTTTGTCTCCATGGAAAAGGGTTTTCCACTGATTTTGAACCAAAATCCGGATGTCGGATTTCGAAAGGAGATAGAACTGATCTCCTTTGACATACCATTTCAGTGTCTGATCTTCGGGCAATTGCAGATCGCAGAGTTTCTCGGAATTTTTATAGAGTGCCATCTTATCTTTTCCTGCAAGTAATATCACCCCGGATGCATTGACCCGGATAACCTGATAATTGTTCTCAGGGATTTTCGCAAAGATGGTACCGGCGTGGGCATTCGTCAGAAATCTGTCGGGGTAGAGGTAATACAGATATCCTGAGCCTTCCTGTGTGGTGATATCCACAGGACATAGTTCCGAGAGTTTTCTGTAAAGCAGGTCTTTGGAGATTTTCGTACCGTCATAATCGCGGTAGAGTCCCTTGTCTGTTAGCAGATAGACGATGTTGTTATAGTCAATTTCTACCTTCTGGAGTTTCGCATTTTTGAGTTCGGGTGCCAGCTCGAATTTAACGGAGGTTGCCTGTTTGAATGGTTCGTCCTTTACCTGGGCCGAAGATAGAAGCGGTAAAACAAGGAAAGGGAGGAGTGACTTGACAATTTTGCGGAAGAACATCGTGAAAAATTATTAGTAGTGGTTGCCTGTAGCGGATCCGGATGCAAATTGGCAAGAAAATACCAGCTTTAATTCTTTAATCAAGACAAATTCTTACGGAATATTACCCTGGCGGGGGATGTTGAGTTGATAAAAGTTAACTTTAATGCATCAATGGGTTATATACTTACGTGAAAGGTTAAGCTGTTCGGACATTTCAATTAAAAGTGATGAAGGTAATTTTAATGGTAATGTGCTGGTGCCCCCTGGGAGTGTTACAATGCGGATGCTCTGCAGAATGCGATGTCCATGACCACCGTGACCTCCCCATACATCGTTTTTAAAAAATAAAGTGGTCCCAAATTTCGCCTTTTTGAAAAACGAGAAATTGGAGACCACCCGATCAATTCCAAACTTAAAATCGACTATTTCAATTTCCAAACTGTCACTCCACCCGTAGGTATTTCTCTTTTGCCAAACAGGATTTGAAGATCCGCTGGGATCCTAAGTGAGTAGGTTTTGTCGGAATAATTGACCGCTATTCCAAAGCCATCACGGTATTCCACAGAGACTCCAGCCGGATAACTTTCTACCGGGATCGACAACTGGGCATACAATTTTTTCAAAACTTCTTTTTCGATGAGACCATCGTTGCTGTCAATGCCGACATAGGTTACGGTACCTTTCCCAAGTTTTCGGGTGATCACAGCTGGTTTTCCAGCATAAAAGTCACCCTGGAAGGTCCCCCAGACATTGGTTCCTTCCCTTGGTTTCAACAATTCACCCCAGGTTTTCCAGGCATATTTATTACTGCCCATCAAAACGGAATCCTGGGTGTGTGGCATAGGCAAGTCGTACGATTCGATTTCAGCGCCGATCAGGTCGTAAATGGGCGCCGCAAATTTGGCTTCCCAGAGGTGTCCTTCGCGGTCTTTGTGGCCAGTTCGGCAGCTCATCACGAGATTCCCGCCTGACTGAACATAAGCTGTCAATTTCTGAATCAATTCCTTGTCAATCTGTTGATAGGCAGGTGCGATCAAAACCGGGTATTTGGAGAAATCGGTTTGGTCTTCAATGAAATCGACCGGTGCACCAAAGGATTTCAGCGACTTGTAATATTTTGCGAAGTGGTCGAGTGAATTCCATTGGCTGGTTTGCTTGTTGAGGTTCATACCCCACATATTTTCGTGGTTGAACAGAATGGCTGTTTTTCTGTTGGTATAGGCTGTAGGGTTGGCAACGGCAGGGTTGTAGCTTTTCCTCAGCGCAACGATTTCCTTCATAAATTGTTGGTATTCCAATCCTCCCGGAGTAGGAGTGACCCCATCCGTTCCGACAATGCCGTAATGATATTGTTCGTATCCCACGAGCGGTGCGCGGTAACGGTAGGTACATACCAGACTGCTACCTCCTGCAAACTGATGCCAAAGCCACATTCTGACGGCTCCCGGCAACGGTTGCGGATTCATGGCACCCCAGTTTACCTGGCCTGGCTGGAGTTCCATCACCCCATAAACGGATGATTTTGGTCGGAAGAAGTCATTGGCCATGGCAATGCTTAGCGGATCACCTAGTCGGTAACCTTTGGGACCTATACCCAACGAACTTCCATAAACCATGTATCTGGTATAGGTAATGAAATCGAGCTCCTTGCTTTTCCCAATGGTGCCACCTTCGTAATTGGGTATATAGTTGGATGTTACCCACTGATTGGTGGCAAATTTTTTAATTTCTGCAGCCTGATCGTCGAGGAAAGAGACGGTTTCTGCGGCCGTAAACCGATAATGATCGAACCGTTGATTGAGGTTCATTCCCCATTGTTTGTGTTGTGGAATGTCAATTTGTGAGAAGTCGCTGTACGTATTGCTCCAAAAGAGGGTTCCCCAGGTGGTATTCAGCGCATCAATGGATTTGTATCTGTTCTTCAGCCAATCGCGGAACCGTTGCTGGGCATCCGGATTGTAATCAAAAAAGACCCTCGGCTCATTGTCCACCTGCCAGCCAACAACCCTTGGATCCTTGCCATAATGCCGGGCCAGTTGCTCAACCATCTTGAGTGAGTAGCTTCTATAGTAACTGCTTGAAAAGGAGGCGTGTTGTCGGGAACCATGGTCCATTCGGGTGCCGCTTTCCTCCAGTTCTAGTATCTCCGGGTGCTTCCTGGAGAGCCAAACGGGCGGTGTACAGGTGGAAGTGCACATGATTACCTTCAAATGATATTTGGCTGCCAGGGAAACCGCCTTGTCGAGCCAGGCAAAATCATATTTACCCTCTTCCGGTTCCAATTGGGCCCAGGCAAATTCAGCAAAATGGGTAAACTCAAAACCCAGAGCGGCCATATTCTTCAGGTCCCGGTCCCATTGCGTAGAATCCCAGTGTTCGGGATAGTAGTAAACACCGGTGGTGATTAGTTGGTCTTTTTTAAAATAGTTTTCCGGCTTTTGTGCGTTTGTCAGCAATGAAAACAGCAGAAGCATAAACAGCAATTGGATTTTTTTCATAGGAATTTGCGCTCTGTTGGCGATGATAAGAATGAGTGAATGATTTTGTATTTCGGGGCGATAGCCTGGTAAAATGGAAGTTTCTTTTTCAATTTGTACAAAAATACAGAAAATTTGCAGCGTTACAGACAGCCAGCATGCCTCTTTTTTATCAATTTTGATGGACAAATCAGACTATAAAAATTGGGAATGAGGGCCTTTTTTAGTTTGAGTTCTGGTTTAAAAGGTTAAAAACGAAAATTTTGTACAACTTCCAAATTTCCCCAAGGCATTAATATTGCATCGGATTAAAATTGTGATGAAAACAAAAAATTTTATTTGTAGTTTTATCCTTGTTGACAGACTGATCGAATTTGTGAAACAAAATGCAGGGTGTTCTTTCCAGGATATGCCAGATGCTGGCATTTTAATCATTTTATGCTCCATCTTTGTCACAGGAGGATAATTTTGGAAGATTTCCTTTGAACAGAGGTTCCATTTAGGTAACTTCCACGTTTTATAATTCGAAATGTGACCTTCGTACTTTCACGGCTGAGGAATTAATTTGGTTTATCGTTGTTGGAAGTGAAAGCGGCATAATTTGAGTTTGCATTGCGTTTTGATCAGGAATTTCCGGTTACGGTCACACCCTAAAATGGTTAAGTAAGTATATTTCAGTAAAAAAACAGGTTAATAATTCATTTTATGAGCGATATTAAATCAAATACTGATTCCGGTGATGCAAAAAAGGTTCAGGAAAGTGCCGATACCAGACGTAGTTTTTTCAAACGATTTGGTCTGGTAGGTGCTGCAACCGTAGCGGGAGGTGCGGCTGTCTATTCCGGTTTTAAATATGAAGAGTCTAAACCAGGTCACGATATGGTTAAGGTTCTGACTGCCGACAATAAATTGGTGGAAGTTCCGAAGGATCAGATCAAGGACATGAAGTTGGATCTGGAAAGGTCGCAGAAGCTAGGACGTGAAGGATTGCCCGGCCACAGATGGGTGATGGTGATTGATCTTTCCAAATGCCGCAATGCGCGTAAATGCGTTTCGGCCTGTCAAAGTGCGCACCATTTGCGTCCTTACGAGTACCACATCAATACCCTGACGATGCAGGAATCGGCCAACACTGCCCCCTATTACATGCCGAAACCTTGTCAGCATTGCGACAATCCACCTTGCGTGGCTGTTTGCCCTGTGGATGCTACTTTCAAGAGACAGGATGGTATCGTGCTGATAGACAACGAGCGGTGCATTGGTTGTCGTTTTTGTGTGGCAGCTTGTCCCTATTCTGCACGGATGTTCCACTGGGAAGAGCCGTTGGTCGTGGAAGGTGACAAGGATAAGGAATACAACATCGAACTCAATGTACCACAGAAAAAAGGAACTGTATCCAAATGTCTGTTCAGTGCAGACAGGCTTCGTGAAGGAAAGCTGCCATACTGTGTTTCCTCTTGCCCGAATGGGGTGTACTATTTCGGGGATGAGAACCAGGATTCAGTGACCAACGGAACCACCAAGGAGACACACCGTTTGAGTGAACTGCTCAGCGTAAACGGTGGTTACCACCTGATGCCTGAATTGGGAACGAAGCCAAGGGTCTTTTATCTGCCTCCTAAAAACAGGCTGTTTGAATTTCAGGAAAATCGCGATCACACAGACGAAAAGAGCTGAAACTGCTTACCAGGAAGCTGAATGAACATTTTATGAAGCATCGATATTTTTTGCTGTTGATCGTATTGTTCCTGGCCACTGGGACTTCTGCTCAGGAATGGGTTATTTCTCAGGAAAAAGGTGCGAAACTCAGCCCATTCTTATTCTCAGATTCAACCCGTCAGACAGGGAAAGAGCTTTACAATCTCAATTGCAAGTCTTGTCACGGAGATCCGGGTAAAAACAATGCGGTGAAACTTGTTCCGCAGCCTCCGGATCCGGCTTCCTTGCAAATGCAAATGAATTCGGATGGTGCTCTTTATTCAAAAGTGGAGGAGGGCAGAGGGCCGATGCCATCCTTTAGAAATACGCTTACGGTTTCTGACAAGTGGAAGATTATCTCCTATTTAAGGGGAACTAACGATAAGTATATCCAGGAGGTAGCCAAAAAAGTTGCCTTCGGAACTGCGTTTGAAAAGGTAGAATTCCACCTATACTGGAACAGGGAGCAAAAAAGTGTACAGGTTTCAGTATCCGGAATCAGGGAAATGAAGAGGCAGCCAGTTTCAGGAGCTGAATTCAAACTTTTTGTCAAGAGATATTTTGGCAACTTGCCGGTGGATGCAGCAAAAGCCTCGGATGTCCAAGGAAATGTCTCCTTCAATTTTCCTCCGGATCTGCCCGGTGATTCAGCCGGAAGGGTTCGGTTGCTGGTGAAACCTGTCGATGAAGCTGCGCTGGGGGAGGTGTCAATGGATACCGTGATGAACATCGGGGTACCTTCCTATCGTCCTCCGCTGAATGAGCCCAGGGCTCTCTGGAATGTGGTACAAAAAACGCCCGTGTGGTTGTTGCTGGTTTACCTCATTTCAGTTCTGACAGTATGGGGCTTTATCTTGTATGTTTTGCTTCTGCTACGGGCACTGTACAAGTCAGGGGTGGAAAAGGATCCTAAAATTTAAGTACTTTATCTGTTGAAATTGAAACCCTCATCAGCTAAAATTCGTCAAAAGGGTTAATAAATGCCGGGATTCGGCTGTTGCTACCGGAATGAGGTTATCACCAAACTTTGAAATAATGAGAAAAATAGTTGTTTTGGGTCTTCTTTTCCTGGTTGCTTTTAACCTTCGTGCGCAGATTACTGTCAGCAAGGAGGTTGAGATCGGCATTGTTGAAAAGCTTGGCCAGACGATTCCGCTTGATTTGAAATTTTTTAATGAAAAGAATGATACCGTTTCTTTGAAGAGTATCATCCGCAAACCTACCATCCTCTCTTTTGTCTACTTTGATTGTCCGGGCCTTTGCAGTCCGCTTCTGGACGGGATCGCCGATGTAGTGAGCAAGACGGAACTTTCCCTGGGCAAAGATTTTGATATCATTACCATCAGTTTCAATACCAAAGACACCCCGGAGAAAGCCAGGCAGAAGAAGCTCAACTTCGTTTCCAAAATTAAGGAGGAACAGCGGGGTAGCTGGACTTACCTGACAGGAGAGTTGGGAAACATTCAAAAAATCACAGAGGCAGTAGGTTTTCGATACAAACCTACCGGAGAGGATTTTGCACATCCCTCTACCATCATTATTTTGAGTCCGCAAGGCAAAATTACCCGTTATCTTTATGGGATTACCTATCTGCCCTTCGAACTGAAAATGGCAGTCATTGAGGCTCAAAAAGGGCAAGCTCAGCCCACCAGCAACAAGATTTACGATTATTGCTTCGCCTATGATCCGCAAAGTAAGACCTATACCCTGCAGTTTACCAGACTGATGGGGAGCTTTGTACTGATCCTGGGATTATTTTTCGTGCTCTACCTCTACGTAAGTTCAAAAAGAAATTCAACCAAAGCAACCAAATAATGACTCATTCTACTACCGCAGAACCGCTAAATTATCTGAACCACAAGACCGGCTTGTGGTCGTGGCTCTCCTCTACCGATCACAAGCGGATCGGATTACTTTACCTCTATTCGATTACGATCTTTTTCTGTGCAGCTGCTGTGCTTGGACTCCTGATGCGAATCGAGAAAATTGCACCCGGGCAAACCATTATGTCGGCCCAAACTTACAATGGAATGTTTACCATCCACGGCATCATCATGGTTTTCATCGTGGTGATACCCGGTCTGGCTGCCGTTTTTGGAAACATCATGCTTCCCATTATGATCGGAGCCAAGGACGTTGCCTTTCCAAAGCTTAATCTTTTTTCGTGGTACGTTTATATTTCCGGGGCATTCCTCGGTCTCTATTCCCAGTTCGCCAACGGACATAGCCCCGATACGGGCTGGACCTTTTATGTGCCCTACAGTGCAGAAGCCTCCTCCAACGTGGTGATTGCGCTTACGGCTGCTTTTGTTCTGGGGTTTGCCTCGATCCTCACCGGTCTTAATTTTATTGTGACGATTCACCGGATGCGGGCTCCCGGCATGACCTGGTTTCGAATGCCTCTGTTCCCGTGGTCCCTTTATGCGACGGCCTGGATCCAGATTCTTGCCACACCCATCATTGGGATTACCCTGCTGATGGTGATTGCAGAACGAACTTTTCACATCGGATTCTTCGATCCTGCCCTGGGCGGCGATCCGGTTTTGTACCAGCATCTCTTCTGGATATATTCTCATCCAGCAGTTTATGTGATGATTTTGCCTGCCATGGGGGTTGTGACGGAGATCTTCCCAACTTTTAGTCAAAAACCAGTATTCGGTTATGTCCCCATCGTCTTTTCGAGTATGGCCATTGCCCTGGTTGGCTATTTTGTCTGGGGCCATCATATGTTCACTTCCGGGATCAGCTACGAATCCAGATGGTTTTTCTCCTTTCTGACCTTCCTGGTGGCTATCCCGAGTGCAATCAAAGTATTCAATTGGCTTTCAACCATGTATGGAGGTTCTGTTGACCTCAAACCACCGCTTTTGTTTGCCATCTCCTTTATTTTCCTGTTTACCATTGGCGGATTTACCGGTTTGACACTAGGATCCTTAGCTACAAACATTCAGCTTCACAATACCGATTTTGTGGTGGCACACTTTCACTACATCATCTTTGGAGGAATGGGTTTTGCCTTCTTTGCAGGTATTCACTATTGGTTTCCTAAGATCTATGGACGAATGTACAACTTCCGATGGGCCAATATCTCCTGGGGTTTTCTCTTTGCTGGATTCAATCTCCTCTATTTCCCACTCTTTGTCATCGGGATTCAGGGAATGCCAAGACGCTATTTCGATTATGACCCCAAATTCCAGACGGGAGAGGTGATCTCCACCATTGGGGCTTTTATCCTTTTCATTGGATTGATCGGAATGATCTCCAACCTTGTTTACCACAGTAAACGTGGTGCCATTGCTCCTGCCAATCCATGGCATGGTGTTACCCTGGAGTGGCAGATTCCTTCTCCTCCTCCGCACGAAAACTTCGATGAGGTACCTGTGATTACCCGGGAGCCTTACGTATTTGATCATCCTCATACCAACTAATACTAACAATCTATGTCGTCAACCGAACACAGTGAACACATCGATAGCGATACCGGTAAAATGGGAATGTGGTTGTTCTTGTTTACAGAACTTTTCCTCTTCGGAGGCCTTTTCATTGTTTATGCCGTGATGCGATCCAAGTATGCTGCTGATTTTCATCACGCAGCCCTTGAACTGAATGCCTTTGTGGGTGCCACCAACACCGTGGTGCTGCTGGTGAGCAGTATGACCGTGGCCATGTCCCTGACAGCCATTCAGCAAAACCGTTCAGGCAAAGCCATTGGCTTGATTTTAATCACCCTGATTTTGGCCGGCGTTTTTATGGTCAACAAGTATTTCGAATGGGGCCACAAGATAGGATTGCACCTCTATCCCGGGTCCGATGTGATGAAGACCATGCCTCACGGCGAAATCATGTTTTTCGGCCTCTATTTCATGATGACAGGCCTGCACGCGATTCACGTGATCATCGGTGGAATCCTGTTGACTATCGTCATCCGTAAGATTCAGTCAGGAAAAATCAGCTCTAGCCATTACCTCCTGCAGGAAAATGCGGCACTTTACTGGCATCTCGTGGATTTGATCTGGATTTTCCTGTTCCCGTTGTTGTACCTGATTACCTAGGTCAAACTTCAGAGAAAAAACTAATATAAAACATGAACGGAAGAAATTTATTTCAAAGCTATCACGGATGAAGAATCACGAAAACCATATCTCGAGCGACACGCTGAACTGGACAGTCCTGGTAATCCTGCTGATCCTGACAACCATATCGATACTTGCCATCAAGATGCATTTGGGTGCCTTTACGGTGGCGCTGGCACTGATCCTTGCCTCCATCAAGGTGACCATTGTACTTACCTATTTTATGCACCTGAAATTCGAAAATTCACTCTTGCGTATCATGGTGGGCGGTGTCTTTCTGCTTTTTGCCATCGTTATTGCGATCACCTTCATTGATTACTATTTCAGATAATTGCCCAGACTATGGAAACACTATTTAACCAGGGATCAAATTTAGCAGGAGCCGTTGACAGGGCATTTATTTTCATCTTTGCCATCTCCTTCCTCTTTACGATTGGGATTACGGTTTTGATGATCTACATCCTCATTCATTTTTCCAGAAAAAAGAACAAGCATCCGATGCAGTTCTCGCACAATACCAAACTGGAGGTAGCCTGGACCATCATCCCGCTGATCATCGTGCTGGTCATGTTCTATTATGGCTGGGCAGGTTTTGCACCCATGCGGAAAGTCCCTGCCGATGCCATGCAGATCAAGGTAATTGGTCGTATGTGGGCCTGGGAATTTGATTACGGAAATGGCAAGACCTCCAAAGAATTGGTAGTTCCGTTCAACAAGAATGTCAAGCTGAATCTTTACTCTGCCGATGTCAACCACAGCTTGTTTATCCCCGCCTTTCGTGTGAAGGAAGATGTCATTCCGGGATACAACAACTATCTGTGGTTCAGGCCTATTATGAAAGGGAACTTCGATATTTACTGTTCAGAATATTGCGGATTGAACCACTCCGGAATGCTTGCCAAAGCCATTGTGGTAGACAGTCTTGATTTCAAAAAATGGTTGGCCGATCTGAAGGTTACAGGCAATGGTCCCGAACATCCCGGGCTTGCACTGATCAAGGCAAACGCCTGCACTACCTGCCACTCGATGGATGGCTCCCGTATCATCGGACCCTCCTTCAAGGGATTGTTTGGCCGCAAGAGTACCGTTGTCACGGATACCGGTGAAAAAGAGATTGTTGCCAATGAAGAATACATCAAACGATCTATTCTTGAACCCAACGCAGAAATAGTGAAGGGTTATATGAAGGGATTGATGCAGTCCTACAAAGACAAGATCAGTGCCGAGGATCTGGATAAAATTGTTGATTATTTTAAAACTACCGTTGAAACCAAATAGCAAATCAGGTTACTTCTCCATATTAAGCAGACTGATAAGGATTAGATTGTCCATGATGGTGACCTTTTCTGCCTTGACAGGATACCTGTTGTCGGGATCGGTCCCGAACTTCACCTTTGTCTCCCTTTTTGCAGGCTTGTTCCTGCTCTCTTCGGGTGCATCCGTCCTGAATCAGGTTCAGGAGTGCCGTTACGATGCCCTGATGAAACGAACCCAGGACCGGCCCTTGCCGGCTTGCGAAATTACAACGTTGAATGCCTCGCTTTTGGCCACCGTGCTGATCGCTGGTGGAGCGCTTTTATTGCGGATGAATGGTGAGGTTCCTATGTTGCTGGGTCTGTTGAACATCGTATTTTATAACCTTATTTATACACCGCTTAAGAGCAGAAGCTGGCTTGCGATTATTCCGGGGGCAGTGGTTGGTGGTGTTCCACCTTTGATTGGCTGGACCACTGCAGGCTTTTACCTGTTTCATCCGCACGCAGTTTTCCTCTTTATCTTCGTCTTTTTGTGGCAGGTTCCCCATTTCTGGCTGTTGATGATTAAGTATGGAAAAGAGTATGAGAAGGCAGGCTTTT
Organism: uncultured Bacteroidia bacterium; assembly: GCA_903854235.1. Lineage (GTDB taxonomy): Bacteria > Bacteroidota > Bacteroidia > Bacteroidales > Prolixibacteraceae > CAINVV01. The sequence continues at coordinate 12,382 of CAINVV010000124.1, forward strand.
CCTCCATTTCCAGGATGTTCACGGAACTACAGATCAAACGGATTGTCTTTTTCTGGGGATTGATCACTTCGCTGTTTCTGCTGCTTTTCCCGTTTTTCGGTTTTGTACTTCAGCCAGTTTTGCTAGGAATTCTGATTGTTACCAACCTGTTTTTTGTCTGGCAATTCCATCGGTATCTTTTTCAGGAGAAAGTTCCCGGGACCATCCGAAAAGCCTTCATCCTCATTAATTCCTATGCCCTTGTAATTTTCATTCTTCTAACAATCAATGCGATGATTTCCTGACAGATATTTTGATAGATTCCCGATTCAAATTGCAAGAGATCCTTTCTGTCTGGCCGATTCCTGGATACCATAAAATATAGATATGAAAAGCGTAGCATTTAAAATGAAATTGAAACCCGGATTCCTGACCGAATACAAGAAACGGCACGATGAAATCTGGCCGGCTCTGGCAGAAGAATTGACAAATGCAGGAATTACGGACTATTCCATTTTTTACGATGAGGAGACGGATGCCCTTTTTGCCGTTCAGAAACAGGCTGAAAACAATACTGCGGATCTGCTGCCGCAAACCGAAATCGTTCGCAAATGGTGGAAATTCATGGCCGAAATCATGGAGACCAATCCCGATCATTCACCGGTTTCACTTCCCCTGACAGAGGTTTTTCACCAGGATTGAACGTTTAAAATTGGCTATTTTGCCGTCTTGGGATATTTACGGATCACCAGATATTTAAGAGTCTGGTTACTGACATTGCTGATGCCGTGATCGCTGAATTCAGGACAATAAAAGGTGGTATTGGGACCGCCAGTGGTGGTTTGGCCATTCAGGTAAAATTGCGCATTCCCCTCCAGGATATAGAAAATTTCGTCCCCGGCATGTTTGTGCGGCGGGTGAGTGGCTTGGTTGGGGCCTACTACACTTAGCTTCACCGTTTCACCATCCTCCAGAAAATTTTGATCTATGAACCAGTATTGGTAGCCAACCGCTGTTTTTTCTGTCTTCTCGGGATTAAACCTGTTGATGCAATTTTCAATGGTATATTTAGTAGCTGCGGGAAGCTCTTTCTTGCTTGACTCCTGGGCATTGACCTGGAGTAGGAGCAGCGTGAATACAAAGAGTAATATGGATGATTTTCGATTCATCATTGGTGAAATGTATTTATTTTGTGAATGATAGGATTCATTTGGACCAATTAATCATTGGCTATTTACGAACATTTTGCCAAACACTCATCTCCCCCTGCCCCCTGTTTGCCCAGGCATAATAGGGGATGGCTGTGATGATTGGTTGTTCACTTCCACTACTTGCAGCCTCTTTCGAATTGTTTCCTTTAGTCTGAATGATCGTTACTCCGTTGAGCAGATCAGCCACAAATTTGGTGCTGTAGCTGTTCTTTTCGTTGAGAGACACAGCTAATATTTTCAAATCTTTGTTGTCGGCCCATTCCGTGCAATAGACCAGCGGACCACGTTGCAGGGCAATTTTACCCCTGTCGTCGGCAATGTTTGGATTGGCTGCAATTTCCCTTACCGGCATAGGTAACTCAACGTTCAGCTTATCGCCAGGTTTCCAGCTCCTGGTAATTACGGCATACCCCTTTTTAATTTGGTAATTAACCTTACTTCCATTGATGCGAATAACCGATTTCTCCGGAATCTCTGATTTAAAACGGTACAAATTGGATGGTACTGCCTGATTTTGGGCCCAACCGGGTATTCGAACCAGAATACTGAATTTGTAAGTCTTTTTTGGCGTGACAGTCAGTTTTATTTTGCCGTTCCAGGGATAATCTGTCGACTGTTCAAAAGTCATCTCTTCACCTTTTAAGTTGATATTCGCAGTGTTGTTCATGAAAAGATTGACGTACAAGGTGTCACTTTTCTGGGCATAGACATATCCGGGTACGGAAGGTATAAAACGGCAAATGTTGCTTGGACAGCAGGCACATCCAAACCAGGCGCTGCGCTTGTGCTCTCCGTGTGATTCGAGCGGATTGGGATAAAAAAATCTGTCGGCACTCAGTGAAATGCCTGAAAGAAGAGAATTGTAGAGGGTTCGTTCAAGCACGTCAAAATATTTGGCGTCGCCTTCCAGCAAAAACATCCGGTAATTCCAGAATACATTGCTGATGGAGGCACAGGTCTCGCAGTAGGCCGTTCGGTTGGGCAGTGAAAAGGGATCACTGAACCCTTCGTTGGTGCCTGCCGAGCCGATCCCGCCAGTCAGGTATATCTTCGTTTCGAGCAAGTCCTCCCATATTTTATCGATGGCATTTTTATAGGAGTAATCGCCCGTTAGGGCAGAAACATCTGCCATTCCAGCATACATATAGGTAGCGCGCACAGCGTGTCCTACAATTTTATCTTGTTCGATCACAGGTTTGTTGGCCTGGTTGTATTCCTCCCCATTTTTTCTGCAGTCGAGGAAGAATTTTGCCAACTTAAGGAAGCGCTCTTCCCCTGTGATCCGGTAAAGCTTGACCAATCCCATTTCGATCACCTGGTGTCCGGGATAATAGGTCAGCTTTCCGGGACCAAAATCGTGATCCACCAGATTAGCGCTTTTTATCGCAACATTCAGCAGCGTTCTTTTTCCCGTTGCCAGAAAATGAGAATAGGCAGCTTCGTACAAATGCCCAAGGTTATAAAGTTCGTGACTCAATTCAGGATCCTTTTCCCACCTCTTTTTTCCGGCCCAGGGATGCAGGTGCGTAGAATCGATGGTTCGGTTGGTATATAGATAACCATCCGGTTCCTGTGCCAGGGTAATGTAGTTGATGACTGTATCAATCCTGCTTTCAAGCTGCCGGTCTGGATGGGTTTGCAGAGAGTAGCTGGCTCCCTCGATGATTTTGTAGAGGTCAGAATCATCAAAGGGATATTCCGACTGAAATTTCCCTTTGGTTAATTTTCCCGCAATCTTAAAATTCTCTACCCGGCCTGTTTTGTAACACTGGTCGATGGCTATTGGAATGGTGATCGTTTGGTTCAATTCCATTCTTGGTGCCCAAAAATGATCACTGACCTTCACCTTTGTAAAATTGACGGGTTGAATGGGATAGTCCTTTAAAGGAGTTGTTTGTCCGGAAACAGAGGATCCTGTGATACCTAACAGGCAGCACAGCAGCTGGGAGCCAATCAATTTTGAAACAATACGCATGGGATTTTATTTAGAAGATAGCTATTGCTGGTTCAATGAGTTGAAATTTTTGCGAAAATTTCCTGTCAGGGAAACAGTGCCAGGAACTCGTTTGTTTACCGAATAAAGATAATTAATTGTTTGATTTTAGTTCGTTCAAATTTTGCACCCGAAGGACTTTTTAAGATTATCTTCCTTCGCTCCCTAAGAGGGAATGAATCACCCCTAGGTGCTTCTCTACGAATTTCTGAAGCGGTATCGATGCAGGCAATGCTTAGTGATTTTAAAAAATATGGCATAAAAAAAGCCATGGGATCATTGAATTCCATGGCTTTTTCATTTATACCTGCAAGTAGTTCTTCCTGCATTTTCTCAAGGTTCGGATGGAAAAAAGGGATGTTATTTCAACTTCCGCACCCGTACCTCCATGGTAGTATCTTTCAGCAAATCAAGTAGTAACTGGACGTTTGTTTCACCAGTATGGTAGGGATAAAGAATTTTAGGCATGAAACTTCTTGCACCATCTGCAACCATTTGCGGGGTCATCGTATAAGGTAGGTTCATGGGCAAAAAGGCGATGTCGATGTTTTTCAATTCAGCCATTTCCGGTATATTTTCTGTATCTCCGGCTATGTAAATGGTTTTTCCTCCGTAGGTGATAACATAGCCATTGCCGTTCCCTTTCGGGTGAAATGGAGTACCATTCCTCGTATTAACAATGTTGTAGGCGGGCACGGTTTTGATGTCGAAATCGCCAATGATTTTTTCCTCACCGTTCTTTAATATGATTGCCTGACTGAATTTGCCCTCACAGCTTTTGCTTACAACGATTTTGGTATCTGGCTTTTTAATGAGTTCAACGGCTGTTTTATCCAGGTGGTCATCGTGTTCATGGGTGATCAGGATCAGGTCTCCTTTCGGGAAAAGTGCATAATTAGCTTGTGCCATGGTAGGGTCCACGTGGATGATCGTATTTCCTGCCTCCAGCATCAGGGAGGCATGTCCAACGAAGGTGATGGTTAATTTTCCCAGACTCGTCTCAAAACTATCCTTCTCAAAACTTTTAAAAGGCTTGTTGTTTTGTGTTTTACCCACCACAGCGGCGGAGAGGATCATCAAGGAAAAAAATAATTTTTTCATAATTAAAACAGTTTGTAATCTATTGATCAGATTAAATCTTACACAGAAATAATCGTATGTTAAATTCAATTCAAGGTTTACGAAAGGTGCATATTTAGGTTTCAGTCCATTTTCTCCAATAGTCTCGTCAAAAAGATTTTATGCTTCATTTTCATTACGATTTTATGATAGGTGAAAGCAAGTGCGACAATACCGACCAATGTGATCATCAACCCACCAGCCTTATTTATTTTTCCAAATGATTCTATTCCGTTTTCACTCAATAAGGTCAATATAATCAGATAAGCAGTACAAAAGATGGACATTACATTGTAAGCAATAGATATTCTCCTGGTGCTTTTTAACTGTATTTCAAACTCTTCTAAATCCTCGCTTAAAGGGCCACTGAAAAGGGGATTTTTCCTGCTACTCAAAATAGCTTTGTCCAGTTTAATGATCTGGTTTTTAAGGTCCAGCTTTATCTCAGCTTTGTCCATTAGGTATTGTAATTTAAAGTTGTTCTCATCTAGGTCATCGCAGTAAGGGAAATGCGGTAGTTGTGTGCCAAGTTAATTCATCTTTTTGGAAATATCACTTTTAAAAAGGAACTTTTGCGAATTTTAAGTAGTTTTATCCACTGAATCGTTTTATTTAACTACTACCAGAAGATGAGAAATATTATTTACCTCCTGACAATCGTCGGGGGACTGTTTTTATGCTCCTATTCACCAGTAAAGGAGATCAAACCCAAACAGCCGGTATATCAGGATATCCCTTACCTGCAGGAATACAGCATAAAATATTATGCTAAATCTGATACCATTCGACTGAAAAAGGTTGGCTGTGACAGAAATGGGGACATCAAGATCCTCACCTCGGCAGGATTGTTTAAACCCTACAACGGGCAGTTCCTCTACGCAGGCACCCTTGAAAAAGATCAATCCTACCGGCCCATGGCAGCTAAGAAGCTTTCAGATATGCAGGTTTACAAAGACCAATTCGTCTACCTGGACGACAAGGCGGTATTGAGCAACAGCTGGGCAGGTAAGCTTTTTTCAAAGCACGCCTTCGCAGATGCCACCCAATTTGAGGCAGGAGTGGATTTCACTTTTCTGCTTTCCAACGGGAAAGAGATCCGCTTGTTGAAAGATTCGAAAATCTCCTGGCAAGGGACTTTCGCGGAAGGGAAAGTTCTGGCCATGCATTTCGATGTTTCCCGCAACCTTTTCTGGCTGTTGGGTAGCAACAATCTTTGCAGTTTCGACCCTGCCAAAAAAGAGCTGAAAACCGTTTTCAAGGGAGATAATTTCACCTGCTTTGATTTAACATCAGATAAAAAAACAGTTTTGGTAGGTACTTCCAATGGTTTTATCTGTTTTGATATCGCAACTTCAAAACAGGAGGGTGTCCTCATCCAGAGGATTCCGTCGACAGAAATTACCGCCTTGAGAGAGGTGAACGGCCAGATGTGGTTTGGATCCAAAGAGGGAGCCTTTCAATTGAGAGCCGATGGGAAATATAACTTCTACAATGGAGAGAGATGGTTGCCCAGTAACCTGGTGGTGGATTTTGCCAAAGGCGAAAACAATTCGGTGCTGATTTTGACCGACAAGGGATTGACAGAAATGGCATACAAAACCTGGACTTTGGCTGAAAAGTCGGAATATTATGAAAAACAGGTTCGCCTGCGCCACCTACGCAACGGATTCAACTCCTCTTACGACAACATGGAAAAGGGAAATCTCTCCAGCGGACGACTATCGGATTCCGACAACGATGGTCTCTGGACCTCGATGTACCTGGCAGGCGAAGTGTTCCGATATGCGGTCACCAAATCGGAAGAGGCACTGCAGAATTGCCGTGAATCGCTCGATGCAATGGAGCGGCTCTATACCGTCAATGGAATGAAGGGCTTCCCATCCCGTTCCTTCGAAAGAAGCGGCTGGATGAAACATTTGTCTGATCCCGACAGGTGGAAAAATGCCTCCGATGCCGAATGGGACTGGAAAGCCACCACCAGCAGCGATGAGGTGATTGGTCACATCTTTGTTTTGGGTGCGATGGCTGAATTGATCGGGGATGCTGATTTGAAGAATCGGTCCATTCACCTGATAGATGAACTGATGCAACACATTGTCGATCATGATATGTATTTGGTCGACTGGGACGGAAAACCCACACTTTGGGGTAAATGGAACCCTGATTATGTCAACTCCATGCCAAAGAACGTAGGTGACAGGAAGATCAACTCCTCCAACGTGATGTCGATGCTCCAGACGGCCTACCATTTCACCCACAAGGAGATTTTCCGGCAAAAGGCATTTGAACTGATGAACAAGTATGGATACTTTGAAAACCTGATGCAGAAGATGGATAACATCGGAAAAGCTGATGTCAATGCCGACGAACGGAGTAAAATGCTATCCGGCGACTGGAACCACTCCGACGATGAGATGTATTTCGTGGGTTACTGGGGGCTCTACCGATATGCCTTGAATGATACCCTGAAGAACCATTTTAAAGATGCTATCATCGATCATTGGCAGATCGAAAGACCCGAAAAGGAAGGAGCATGGAATATTTTTACAGCCCTCACCGGTACACCTAATTTCGACCTGAATGAGGCTGCCTGGTGGTTACGGGAATATCCGATCGACCTGATTGAATGGGTCATTGTCAATAGCAACAGAAAGGACATAGACAAGCTCGAACCCAATTTCAGGATGCAGACCACCAAAGAGGTGCTTCCGCCTGATGAACGGCCCATCTCCCGCCACAATGGGAATATGTTCCAGATGGATCGCAAGCACGGAAATGGAAATTCCGAGTCCAGTGCCGGAGATATCTGGCTATTGCCTTACTGGATGGGACGGTATCTGGGTGTCCTTAGTGCGCCGGTATCCGGGAAGCAAAAAGTAAATAATTAATTTCTTGCCACTGCCATTTTCGAAGTTTGTATTTTGTTGAATCTTAAAAAGATATAAACATGAAAGCATTTTTGCTATTCTTTGTGCTATCTCTATTGATGGGCTGTATGCTCCAAAAGCAGCCTGCCACCAACAACGCACTGACCAAAAAAGAGATAAGTCAGGGATGGCTGCTATTGTTTGACGGACAAAATCCTTCTCAGTGGCGAAGTGCCAACAAGACCGATTTCCCAGCCGCGGGATGGAGCATCAAGGAGAGTTGCATGGTCTCAGGGGGAGGCGGAAACCTGGTCTCCAGGGATGAGTACGGTAGCTTTGACCTGCAATGGGACTGGAAAATGATGGATATTGGAGGAAACAGCGGGGTCAAATATTTCGTCAAGGAGATAAATAACGATGCATTGGGGATTGAATACCAAATACTGGACGATGCTGAACATCCCTGGATGC
>CAINVV010000125.1 GCA_903854235.1 uncultured Bacteroidia bacterium
TAGAGACGTTGCATGCAACGTCTGATGTAATTTTTTTGACAACAATGATATTGATTGCAGAAATGTGAGCCGCATAGCGGCAATATTATGGTAGAAAACAAATGATTGAAGGCGCGCCGTCCGCGCACAAATATTGAAAAAAGAGAATTGGATGGGATAGTTCCCTGAGCGAAGTCGAAGGGTCGAAGGGCAAAAGGAAAAAGATGAGCGTGTAAGAAGATGGGACGAGGAAAAGTACAAGTTGAAAGTGGATCCAGTGATGATGTTATTCGCGTAATTTAAAATTGATTTTTTAAGTGCGCCAGAAAATTAGCTGATAATTTTTGCAACCAAATACAATTATACTTATCTTTGGCGTTAGTAACGATTGCCGTCATTATGATTTTAACTTTCGGAGACAAGGAAACTGAATTGATTAATTCAGGTATCAGAGTGAAGAATATGCCACTTGAAATACAAAATATTAGTCGTCGAAAATTAAGGATGCTAAATAACTCGCAAACAATAATCGATTTAAGAATTCCTCCATCGAATAGACTTGAAAAATTGAGCGGCAATCTGGAAGGTTTTTACAGCATTAGAATTAATAATCAATGGAGAATAATTTTCCAATGGATTGAAGGGCAATCGGAACAGGTAAAAATTATTGATTATCATTAGTAATTGAATAATTATGGAAACTCTAGCAAATATACATCCCGGAGAAATTCTTTCAGAAGAATTTCTAAAACCAATGAATATTACTGCCTATAAGCTTTCTAAGGCTATTGGGATACCACAAACCCGAACTTCTGCCATCATAAAAGGAGAAAGAGCCATAACCGCTGATACCGCTCTTAGGCTGAGTCTATATTTTGGAACTTCACCCAAATTCTGGTTGGGATTGCAAGACGATTATAATTTGGAAGAAGCACTAAAAAACAAACAGGCAGAACTAAATAAGATTAAGAAAAAAGAAGATTACGCCGCCTGAAAATAACTTCAATATCCAATTGAAATTTCGGTCATTGCAACATTGGCAAACATTGTTGTCTTTGGAAGTGGGGAAGATAAGAGGGTAAGAAGTGAAGAACTAAAAGTGAAGAGTTGAGAACTGAGAGTTGAGAGTGGCACCGGTAGAGACGTTGCATGCAACGTCTGATGTGATTTTTTTGACCACAATGATATAGATTGCAGAAATGTGAGCCGCGTAGCGGCAATATTATGGTAGAAAACGAATGATTGAAGGCGCACCGTCCGCGCACAAATATTGAAAAAAGAGAATTGGATGGTATCGGACGGAAAGGAACCAACATTGATTGTTGCTCCGGTAGAGACGTTGCATGCAACGTCTGATATCATCTCGCTCTAACTGAAAGAAAGATCAATACAACAAATGAATTACAATTGTGATTACCTCATTATAGGTGCCGGCATCGTAGGAATGGCCATTGCCAGGGATCTGATCCACAGATTTCCGGAATCAGCCATCCTCGTTCTCGAAAAAGAACCGGATGTGGCCTTCCACAGCAGCGGCAGAAACAGCGGAGTCCTCCATGCAGGCTTCTATTACACAGCCAATTCCTTGAAAGCCAAATTTACCCGGGATGGAAATGCAGAGATGCGTCAATATTGCTACGACAACCACCTCCGCATCAACGAATGCCAGAAAGTGGTGGTTGCAAAGAACGAAGCAGAACTTCCGGCTCTCTTCGAACTCGAAAAAAGGGGAAAAATCAACGGCGTAGAGGTTCGCATCATCGATGAGAAAGAGCTAGCCCTCCTCGATCCAAATGTAAAGAGTTGCAAGTATGCCCTCTTCTCTCCTACCACAGCCACGGTCGATCCGGTGGAGGTAACCCAGGCGATCCGAAAGGAGCTGGTAAAAAAAGGGGTGAAGATCCTGTTCAACAACGGCTATCAAAAAAAATTAGACACGCATACCATCGCCTCACAGGATGGCTCCACGATTACCGCAACCAAAATCATCAATGCTGCCGGACTCTATGCAGACAAAGTGGCAAGGGATTTCGGTTATTCTGACGATTATACGATCATTCCATTCAAGGGTGTCTACCTGAAATATCATGGAACTGAAAAACCTGTTTCCATCAATGTCTACCCGGTTCCCAACCTGAAAAATCCATTCCTTGGCGTCCATTTTACAGTTACGGTGGACGGAACGGTCAAGATAGGACCCACCTCCATGCCTGCTTTCTGGAGGGAAAACTACCACGGACTGAGCAAGTTTAAATTTCAGGAGCTGGTGAGTATTCTGGGATGGGAATCGAGACTCTTCGCCACCAACGCCTTCGGATTCAGAAACCTGGCGATGGACGAAATCAAGAAATACAACAAAAAATATTTTGCCTCACTGGCCCTCGATCTGGTCAAAAAAATGGACACCAAGGGTTTCGATGAATGGGGAAAACCCGGCATCAGGGCCCAGTTGTTGAACATCCACACCAGGGAACTGGTGATGGATTTTGTCGTGGAGGGAGACAAAGACTCCATCCACGTGCTCAATTCGGTCTCTCCTGCCTTTACCTGCAGCTTCCCGTTTGCGAAATGGGTCGTTGACAATTACATCCTCATTTAATCCTGCCTTGTAAAATGCAACTACCGGAAAAAATCGATATGGTTGATTTGTTCAGCCAATATGTCAAAATAAAACCGCTAATAGACGGGGCCATTCAAGAGGTGATAGACACCTCTTCTTTTATCAAGGGGAAACAGGTAGCCACCTTCGAAGCCAACCTCGCCTCCTGGCTCGGTACCAAACAGGTAATCTCTTGCGCCAACGGTACGGATGCGTTGCAAATTGCTCTAATGGCCCTCGACCTGAAACCGGGCGACGAAATCATCGTCCCAGCCTTCACCTATGCGGCAACTGCCGAAGTGATCGCCCTGCTGGGATTGATCCCCGTGATGGCAGATGTGAACACGACCGATTTCAACCTGAACATGGATTCCCTGGAAGGGGCAATCACTCCACGCACCAAAGCCATCATCCCTGTACATCTCTTTGGCCAATCATCGGACATGGAACCGATCATGGCACTCGCAGAAAAACACAACCTGTCTGTCATTGAGGACAATGCCCAGTCGCTGGGAGCCGAATACACCTTCTCAGACAAAAAGAACAAAAAGACAGGGACCATTGGCCACATCGGATGCACCTCCTTCTTCCCCACCAAGAACCTGGGTTGCTTCGGCGATGGCGGAGCCATCTATACCGACAACGAGGAGCTGGCAGTGAAAATCAGGATGATTGCCAACCACGGACAGAAGGTGAAATATTTCCATCAGGTAGTGGGTTGCAATTCACGGCTCGATACCATCCAGGCTGCCCTGCTGGATGTCAAGCTGAAATACCTGGCAGAACACCTGGCTGCCCGGCGTGAGGCAGCTGATTACTATTTCCGGGCGCTGAAAGAGGCAACGGCGTTTCGCCTTCCCACACAAAATGAGAATGCCCTCCATACATTTAACCAGTTTACGGTCACCGTGGAAGGAAATGAACGCAACAGGCTTCAATCGTGGCTCAAAGAAAAAGGAGTCCCCACGATGATCTATTATCCATTGCCTCTTTACAAACAAGAGGCATTTTCGGGCTATGTCCAAAGCGGCTTTTCATTGCCAAATACAGAACAGCTTTGCCAATCGGTCTTGTCTCTTCCCATTCATACAGAGATGAAACAGGATACCCTGGCCTACATCACCGAAACCTTGCTGGAATTCAGATAAAAACAAAAGTCCAAATCACTCCGACTAACTTCTTGGAAGAAAACTTTTAGCCCCATCTATATGTTAAATGGAAAACGCTGGGGGCGCTTAAAACAAATTACAAATAAATGAATCAAAAAATCAAATTTGCAGTCATCGGTCAGGGTCATATCGGGAAGCGCCACGCCGAGATGGTGCGTAGAAACCCGAATTGTGAACTGGTCGCAGTCTGCGACATCAAGACAAAAGCAGAACTGGGTCTCGAAAATATTTCAGAGGCATTTTATTCCTCCATCGACAAGTTGCTGGAACAGGAAAAAAACAACCTGGACGTAGTGAACATCTGCGTCCCCAACGGTCTTCATTTTTCCTTCAGCATGAAGGCACTGGAATACCGGAAACACGTGGTCATCGAAAAACCGATGGCCCTCACCAAACTGGATGCAGAGGCCATCATCTTCAAATCGCTGGAGGTCTCCAAAAATGTCTTCTGTGTGATGCAGAACCGCTACTCTCCACCCTCTGCCTGGCTGAAGGAGGTGGTCGATTCCAAAATACTCGGTACCATTCACCTGGTGCAATTGAATTGTTACTGGAACCGCGACGACCGCTATTACACCAAGGGCAACTGGCACGGTACCGCCGATATGGATGGCGGTACCCTCTTTACCCAGTTCTCCCACTTCATAGACATTATGTACTGGTTGTTTGGTGATGTGCAAAACATCAAGGCAAACTTCAAGGATTGCAACCACAACCAGTCGACTGCCTTCGAAGACTCCGGCTTTGTCTCCTTCGATTTTGTCAACGGCGGGATGGGCTCGCTCAACTACTCCACCGCCGTGTGGGACAAAAACCTCGAATCCAGCATCACCATCCTCGGCGAAAACGGAACCATCAAGGTAGCAGGACAATACATGAATGAGGTGGAATATTGCCACATAAAGGATTACGTGATGCCTGAACTCGCCCCCTCCAATCCGCCCAACGATTACGGCCTCTACAAGGGCTCCGCCCAGAATCACCATTACGTGATAGAAAATGTGGTCGATACGCTGCGCAACGGTGCCACCATCTCGACCAATGCCCTCGAAGGACTTAAAATCGTCGACATCATCGAACGCATTTACCAACTGAGACCGGCAGATGTGGTTAAGTCGGCACCTGTTTTTTGCAAGGAATAACCTAAAAATAATATCATACAATGAGTGCAGTTACTGAAATCCTGACCAAAATAAAAGCGAACAACTTCACCGTCGGAATTGTGGGGCTCGGTTATGTGGGTCTGCCGCTGGCCGTCAGCTTTGCCGGCAAAAATGTCAGGACCATCGGCTTCGAGAAATCCGTTTCCAAAGCCGACAATGTCAACAACAAAATAAATTACATCGGGGATATCACCGACCAGGAACTGGCCGAGGTGGTCGAGGCAAAATACCTGGAGGCTACCACCGATTTCACCCGGATGAAGGAGTGCGATGCCATCCTGATTTGCGTCCCTACGCCGCTTGATATGTTCAAAAAACCCAACATGGACTACATCGAGGCATCTTGCAAAGAGATCGGTCAGTTTATGAAGAAAGGAACTTTCATCTGTCTCGAAAGCACCACCTATCCCACCACCACAGAGGATTTTATGCTGCCGATCATCGAAAAAGAATCGGGGATGAAGGAAGGAACCGACTTCTGGCTGGCCTTCTCTCCCGAACGGGTCGATCCGGGCAACAAGCAGTTCGGTACGCGCAATACACCCAAGGTTCTGGGCGCCATGACGGAAGAGGGAATGGAGATCGGCAAGGCCATCTACGGTTATGCCATCGATACCATCTATCCGGTCAGTTCGCCGAAGGTGGCAGAGATGGTAAAGATCCTGGAAAATACCTACCGGCTCATCAACATCAGCCTGATCAACGAAATGGCCCTGTTGTGCGGGAAAATGGACATCGACATCTGGGAAGTAATCGATGCAGCCAAGACCAAACCCTACGGCTTTCAAGCCTTCTATCCCGGCCCGGGCATCGGGGGCCACTGCATTCCCCTGGATCCTTTCTACCTGGAGCACATCGCGAAAAAATTCAATTTCGACCTGACAATGATCCATACGGCCGGACACATCGATATGATGATGCCGCACCGGATGACCCTCAAGATCTCCTCCGCCCTCAACCGCCAGCACAAATCCATAGGCGGCAGTAAAATCCTCTTTCTGGGCGTCGCCTACAAACCCAATATCAACGACGAACGCGAATCCCCGGCCCTGCGCATCATCGACGAAGTGGCCAAGAAAGGGGCCAACGTACTTTACCACGACCCCTATATCCCTTCCACCAAAATTGGGGTAACAAATTTCCAATCCGCAGCGCTGACGAAAGAACTGCTCAACGGTTGCGACTGCGTGGTCATCACCACCAACCACAACAGTTTCGATGTCGATTTCATCGTACAGGAATCCCAATTAGTGGTGGATCTGAGAAATGCGGTGAAAATATCTTCAGAAAAGGTGTACAAGCTTTGAGCAAACTTTTTTGATTGAATGTTGATTACCAGCAAATAGAACTGGAAAAAATTATCTCAATGAGCCAACAACCCAAAAGAATTTTGATTTTAGCGCCCCACACCGACGACGGAGAGTTCGGATGTGGCGCCACCATAGCCAAACTGGTAGAAGAGGGCAATTCTATTTATTATGCGGCATTCTCCACCTGTGAAAAATCCCTTCCACCAGAACTCAGACCCGATACACTCAAACTGGAATTGTTGCAGGCCACCAAAACGCTTGGAATACCGCAATCAAACGTAATTTTTTACGATTACCCGGTGCGTGATTTCCCTATGTTCCGCCAGGCCATCCTGGAAAACATGGTCCAACTTTCGAAGGAGATCGATCCGGACCTGGTCTTCATGCCTTCTATTCAGGATATTCACCAGGATCATCATACCGTCGCGTCTGAGGCGATGAGAGCCTTTAAAAAAACTTCCCTGCTTGGGTATGAATTACCCTGGAACAACTACTCCTTCCGAAATCAAGTTTTTGTGCAACTGGAACAGAGACACGTTGATCTCAAGATCGATGCTACAAAATGCTACGAATCACAAAAAGGAAGGGATTATCTGAATGAAGACTACCTCAAGGGAATTGTGAGATCTCACGGAGTACAGATTGGCGTTCGCTTTGCCGAAGTTTTTGAAACAGACCGTTTCATCATCCGCTAAGATGAAGGTTGCCATTCACCAACCACATTATTTCCCATGGCTTGGCTACCTCAACAAGATGGCCAGAACCGACACTTTCATTCTGATGGATGAAGTACAGTTAACGGATAGTTCCAATATGTACCGGAACCAGTTGCTGACTTCAGGCGGGGTTCCCAAATACCTCACCATTCCTTTTTACAAAACCGATTACAAGCACAAAGCCTACAAGGAATTATTGATAAATACCTCCGTTGAATGGCAAATAAACCATGCCAATTTCATCCGTGAGAATTACCGAAAGTCTCCCTACTTCGAGGAGATCTGGGAGTTGGTTTCTCCCTTACTCACCAAAGAGTATTTACAGCTTTCGGAAGTAGTCATTGAATCTGTTTACCTATTGAAAAAAATATTTGAGATCCCGACTAGAATAATCCTGCAAAGTGAACTGGATTACCCGAGGGACAGCAAGAAGAACCAGTTGGTACTGGATTTGTGTCTTGCATCCGGGGCAGATCACTATTTGTCGGGGAACGGTGCAAAAAAATACATGGAAATAGAACCGTTTACGGAAAAAGGAATCCGGGTTGCCTTCCAGGATTATGCAGTAAGTGAATACAAACAAAATATTGGGCAAATGCCTTTTGTCCCCGGATTAAGCACCCTGGACCAATTATTTAATTTGGGAAAAGAACAGAGCAAGGAAATTTTTCAGGAGAAATTGTTGACTAATACGATCCTCTCTTAATGAACAGGGTATGTCACGTCACGAGCGTCCATCCACGTTACGATGTCCGCATCTTCCTGAAAGAATGTGTTTCACTGGCCAAAGCCGGCTATGAGGTGACCCTGCTTTGCGCGGATAATTTGCCGGCAGAGATCAGGGATGGCGTCACCATAAAATCGGTTGATTATTTCCCATCCGGTAGGATCAAAAGAATCCTTGGAGCCAAAAAGGCCATGCTGAAAGGTGCACTGGAAATTGATGCAGACATCTATCACCTGCACGATCCGGAATTGCTTCCGGTAGCACTATCCTTAAAGAATAGGGGCAAAATAGTAATTTTTGACAGTCATGAGGATTATCCACTTAATATTTTTCATAAGGAATGGATTCCAAAATTATTGCGAAATTTTATTTCCTGGCTTTATTCAATAATTGAAAATAGAACATTTAAAAAAGTAGATGCAGTGATTTCAGTTACCCCTCAAATGACTGAGAGAATCAGAAATCTAAACAAAAACTCTATTTTGATCACAAATTATCCACTATTATCTTATAACTTTCCTAAAACTTCAACTCCGAAATTTAATGTTTGCTTCGCTGGAGTTATTGCTGAAAACCGATTACATCATAACATTATAAAAGCTTTGGATACAGTTCCAAACTTAAACTATCTTCTTGCCGGATGGAGCAATGAAAAATATCTAAATAGATTAAAAAAACTATCTGGA
>CAINVV010000126.1 GCA_903854235.1 uncultured Bacteroidia bacterium
CTTTGCTCCGAAACTGGTGGTCAATTTAAACTGAAATCAGGTGGTCAATTTCACCGTTTTTTCCACTTCCGATTCCTGGTTCGCAGAATAATTCAAAGTTTCCAAAGACTGAAATTAGAAGTTGAACGTCCATCCCATTGTCTCACGTATTAAATTTGTCTAATTTAGGAGCATACTATTAACAATTTGAAACAATGAACAAATCCATCAATTTACTGATTTCCGGCTTACTACTGCTGGTAGTTTTGCCTGCGAATGGGCAGCCAGCCGGAAAGGTAGAAAAGGCTTCCACAAATATGCTCTGTCAGGGGAATTATTTTACAGAACAGGAAGGGAAGGCTTTTCTAGAAACACAAAGAAAAACCTATACAGCACAGGCCGATTGGAAGAAGCGAGCTGAATTAATCAGGGAACATATTCTGAAAGGAGTTGGCCTGGAGAAATTCCCAAGGAAGTGTAAGTTGAATGCAATCATCGGAGAGAAACGTCTCTTCGATGGCTATCAGGTACAAAACGTTGCCTTCGAAAGTCTGCCGGGAGTATATGTTACCGGAAGTCTTTATACCCCAACGGTTTCAAAGGGAAAATTGCCTGGAATCATCAGTTCGCACGGTCATTGGTCAAAACCTGGTGATGTGGGCCGGTATCGGCCGGATGCCCAGAAACGTTTTGCAGCCTTTGCCCGTATGGGTGCCATGGTATTTGCGTACGACATGGTTGGTTACGGCCAGATGGAAGAGTTTGGCTGGAAACATGAACATCCGGAGGTTCTTAAACTTCAGCTTTGGAACAGCATTCGTTGCCTCGATTTTATCCTGGAGATGGGTGCAGATCCTGAAAAAATCGCCTGTACCGGTGCCTCGGGTGGCGGTACTCAAACCTTCCTTTTGGCAGCTGTCGATCAACGGGTCAAAGTTTCAGTTCCAGTAGTGATGGTGTCTGCACATTTCTTTGGCGGATGCGTTTGCGAGAGTGGAATGCCCATTCATAAAGATATAGGATATCAAACAAATAACGTTGAAATCGCTGCCTGTGCGGCGCCCCGTCCCATGCTGCTGGTATCTGACGGAGGCGATTGGACAAAAAATAATCCTGTTGTAGAGATGTCTCATCTGAAATACATTTATCAACTGTACGGAAAGGCCGATCTGGTTCAAAATGTGCATTTGCCGAACGACAAGCACGGTTATGATCTTCACAAAAGAGAGGCCGTCTATCCATTTCTTGCCAAATATCTTGGGCTTGATGTAACTAAAGCCATCAACCCGGATGGAACAGCCAAAGAAGAGATGATCACCATCGAAGACCAAAAGGCGCTATATCCTTTTGATGAAAAGCATCCTTTCCCAGCTAGCGCTATCAGGACTAATGATGGGGTAAAATGGAACTAAACAACTGCAAGTGAGGAATGTTATTGTCATTGGCGCAAGTTCAGGCATCGGCAGAGAATTGGCCGTTAAATACCTTGAAATAGGCGATACCGTTTTTGTAGGTGCCAGAAGAACAGAATTACTGAGGGAACTCCACCTGAAATATCACGATAACTCAGAGTATTTTTATATTGATATTGCTGATAATCAGAATGCCAGTAAAATTTTATCTGACATTTTCAAACAAATTAAAGGAGTAGATTTGGTTCTGCTCTGTGCAGGGACTGGTGAACTTAACTCAGAATTGAGTTTTGAGGCGGAGAAAACAACCATCGATACCAATGTGACAGGATTTACCTTTGTTGTGGATGCGTGTTTCAACTATTTCAAGAGACAAGGTTTTGGTCATCTGGTTGTGCTCACTTCCATTGCCGGTCTGCGGGGCAGTGCTGCTGCACCAGGTTACAATGCCTCCAAAGCATTTCAAATAAATTATCTTGAAGGGCTTCGGATAAAGGCCAGGAAAGAGCATCTCCCGATCTTCCTCACGGATGTACGTCCGGGTTTCGTCGACACGGCCATGGCAAAAGGGGAGGGGCTCATTTTCGTGGCGCCGGTTGCCAAGGCAGCAAAGCAGATTATGGATGCAATAGAAAAAAGGAAAGCCAGAGTCTATGTGACAAAAAGATGGAGTATCCTGGCCTGGTTATTTCGAAGTTTACCTTTCTCCATTTATTCCAAATTGTAAAATAATCGTGTCACATTTAAATTGCAGTTCAAATGCTTGATTTCAAAAATAACGTTTGGTATTTGGTCATCCTGGTCCTGCAAATGGTAGCAGGTTCCAGTATCCTCCGGGCACAGCAGTCCTTGCCCATAAAGGGTGGCGAATTGAATGGCAGATGCTGGATCGCTTCTGCCCAACCAGTGGCATTGCAGGATTCCCTGCTTTTTGGAGACCATCCTGCTCCCCTTTTCCGAAAGGAATTTTCTATAAGCGGCAGGTTAAAACGGGCCTCGCTTAACATTACAGCTGCCGGATATTACAGGGTTTCCTTCAATGGCAGAGGGCTTGAAAACAATATTCTGGATCCTGCCTGGACCGACTTTGGCAAACGAATCTACAGTGTAACCTATGATGTCACTGACTACCTGAAAAATGGGGTAAATGCAATGGGAGTTGAATTGGGAAACGGATTCTACAACGCGCTCCCCATGCGCATGTTTGGACGCTTTAACCTCCGTGACGTCTTACCTACCGGTTTGCCTCAATTTGTAGCCAGGCTCAGTTTATCCTATTCAGACGGAAGAACCGAAGAGGTGGTTCCCGATGGTAGTTGGAAAACAGCAGAAGGTGCCTATGTCCGTAACAATGTCTATCTCGGAGTTTTGTATGATGCCCGCAAGGAAATCAAAGGCTGGAATCTGCCTGGTTTTGAGGATCGCTCCTGGAGAAATGCCGTGCTGACCGCTGGACCAGGGGGAGAGATTCAGGAATCTTTTTTCCCTGCTGTTAAAATTCAAAAAACTATTCGGGCAGTAGATATCCGCAGAAACGGTAAAAAAATCATCGTGGATATGGGAATAAATCTGACTGGCATTTACCGGATTAAATTAAAAGGTGAAACCGGAGATACCATCCAATTTCGGTTTGGAGAACGGTTATATGAAAACGGATCACTGAATCCGATGACCACCGTGGCCGGACAGATCAAGCGAAAGGGGAGTGGTGGCCCCGGTGCACCAGATATTGCCTGGCAATGTGATCGTTATGTCTTTGGAGATTTGAAAGAGGCATTCTTCCAGCCTCAATTTACTTTTCACACGTTTCGTTACATGGAGATTTCCGGACTGAAATATCTGCCTGAGAAAATGGACATTGAGGGCCTTGCCTTCCATTCGGATGTCGAAAATGGGAACCACTTTGAGTGCTCAAATGAGCTGTTGAACAGGATTCAGCAAGCTTGCCGTCAGACCTTTCTGAACAATCTGATATCAGTTCAGTCAGACTGTCCCGCCAGGGAGAGATTTGGCTATGGAGGGGACCTGAATGCCACAAGTGAAGCATTTATGGACAATTTTGCCATGCATGGTTTTTACCGCAAGACAGTCTATGACTGGCTGGATGGCATGCAGGATTCAATTTTCATTGATACGGCTCCGTTCGTCGGCATAAAATATTGCGGAATTAGCTGGGAATCTGCATTTCTAACGACACAATACCGGCTTTTTGAGTATTATGGAGACACCCTCCTCGTTGATGAATTGTACCGCAAGGATCTTGCCTGGATGGATAAGGTAAACAGGCTTCACCCCGATGGACTGGTGGAGAAGGGGCTAAGCGACCACGAATCGATGGTAAAAGTTCCGGTAGAGTTGATAGGAACCACCCATTACCTCGATTGTGCACGGATCATGCAGCGGTTTTCGAAATTGAAAAAAGATAAACAAAATGTGGAACGGTTTCAGGCATTGGAACAGTCCCTTAGCAGGAAGTTGCTGGACCATTTTTGGTACCACCCAGTGCAGGATCCAATTAACCGGCAAACCCTCTTTGCTACCTTGATTTATTACGGGCTGATACCCGCCGGAGAATTGCCTGCAGCAGTTGATTCCCTGTTAAAAGCCGTAAGACGCGAACCTGAAGGCCATTTCACGACGGGTATCTTTGGCACCAAATACATTTTGGAAGCTCTTTCCAGTACCGGCCATGTGGAGGAGGTATACAGGATCGTAAACAGTTCGGCCTTCCCAGGATGGGGTTATATGGTTGATCGTGGAGCTACAACGCTATGGGAAGCCTGGAAAGAGAGCGACAACACTTATTCCAACTGTCACCCCATGTTTGGGAGTGTCTCGGAATGGTTATATCGCTGGTTGGCGGGTATCCGGCCGGCCGAGGACCATCCTGGGTTCAAGGAATTTGTGTTGTCACCCACTTTCCCTCCTGGTTTGAATGAGCTAAAAGCCATCTATGAAGCACCGGAAGGCGTCATAAAAGTAGCTTGGAAAAGAGACGCAACGGATGGAATAGATCTTACTTTTTCAATTCCAAAAGGGACTACTGCCCATTTTAATTCACTCCGAAAAGCGCAATCCATGCGGGAAGTGACAAATGTAAACAGGGAAATAAAGTTCAATTCAGGACTAACTGGCACCTCTGTCGTATTGGGAGAAGGTAGCTATTCTGTCAGGTTATAGCTGATTATTTTGTGGGAAGGTATTGGTAGGATTCACCCCAGATTAGCGCCACAACCGGATAACTGGAAGCCTTAAGTTGCCGATAGTTTAACTCAAGGTAGGCGTCATCCCCCCAGTAGGGAAGCCGGTCCCAGACAGGGTGGCCGAGTTCCAGTTCGTGCCCGGGTAGTACCAGGGCAGGATTGAAACCCTTCACAATACGAAAAATATCAGTGGTCCAGGCATTTGGCATTAGAATATC
This sequence comes from uncultured Bacteroidia bacterium, assembly GCA_903854235.1. GTDB lineage: Bacteria > Bacteroidota > Bacteroidia > Bacteroidales > Prolixibacteraceae > CAINVV01. The sequence goes on from CAINVV010000126.1 coordinate 4,813, forward strand.
TACTTTGTGGTACTTCGCTACCTGGTCCATCCAGTCGAAGTCGGGCATAAAATCTCCTTCGTTAATTTCATCCCCCAAATGGGCGATATTTATTCCATCTGGAGTGGTGACCAGTACCACATTGTTATCCGTCGATTTCATCTGGTGACCCGGATAAACGATGACAGAGAGGGTCCTGTTGCTGGATAGTTTGATGTGCTGGAGTTTCTCTGCAACCCGCTCTAAATGAAGTATTTTTGTGGAAAGAGAATCGCCGGGCCAAACCTGTTCCGGAGCTACGACCGGTTTTCCATTGCGAATGAATTTGCGGGCAACGGCTTTTTCTGCATGGTCTTCGTGTTTGTGACTGATAAACAACAAATCACATTGTGCAGTAAGCCGGTCCAGCATTTGGTCGCTGAGAGAAAATTCCTTGCACCCGGCCGTTGCACCACTGACCAGGTCGAAGGCCACGGTAACCAGATTGGTACGCACGATGAAACCCATGTCGTACACTTTCCAGATTCTGGCACCCCGAATTACAATAGTATTTTCCAATTCACTAACTAGCTGATTTATTTGATCGTGGAAGAATTCCTGGGGCGGTTTTCTGAAGGCCGCAAATTTCTCATGAAAGACCGCGTCCAGCAGCAATTTGGCATAACCCCGTTCTTTTCCTTCCCTGACAACCGGAGGGTATCTAGAAAGAACCACCTTTACCGAATCAAGGAAAACAGCTGCCTGGCGGTTGAGGTAATCGTTGTCTTTTTGACTAAGCTGGGGATCAGGCATTCCACCGCCTGTGGTTGGTTTATTTTGAGCTATTGCATTTTTTGCAACGGCAATGTTAAAGATGCAAAAAGCAAGGAATAGAATTAGATTCTTCATGCTAATGATGGTAATCGTTGACCATGCAAGAGAATTTTATCCTCCTGATAATCTGATTCTTATAACTATCTATCAATTCACGTTTTACAGATCCACGATGGTAATACCGGAACCGCCAAATTGCACATGTTCATCGCGGAATTTTTTCACGGCTGGTTCGGATTTCAGATAGGCTCTTATCAGTTCCCTTAGGATGCCATTCCCTTTTCCATGCAGGATGTGTAGTTCATTGGCTTCTACCATGATGGCCTCATCGATGAATTCCTGGATTTTCTGGAGTCCTTCTTCCGCTCGCATACCCCGGACATCAATCCTGGGTTTGAAATTCAGTTTTCGTTCATTGATCTCCCTGTTGATTCTGGCTGTCGTATAATTTTCCCTGGTTTTCTTCACCTCATTGTGCGAAACAATTTCGACCCGGTCTCGCTTTACCACCGAACGAAGTTGTCCGAACGCGACCACCAGATTGCTCCCATTGATCTCCAGGATGATACCTGGAGTCTCCTGGTCTTTTAGCTTTACCCAACTACCGATTTCCGGTTCATTGCTTCTTGCAGGAATCTCTTGTGCCGATTTTTTATTCTCCTCTTTCTTGGGATGATCCCGTTTTTGAATTTCCCGTTGACGGATCTTCTCCATCTTCTTGGTTATCTGGTCGTCCTCGGTATCTTTTGTAGAAATGACGATCGCCTTAAATTCCTCCAGCCTTTGTCTGGCTTCCTTTGTTTTCTCTTTTTCGGCTGCGGCCTCCTTAATGTCGCGAATGGTTTGCTCGACGATTTTGTTGGAGGAGGCCAATATCTCTGCAGCCTCTTTTTTTGCCTTATCCAGGATCTCTCTCCGAAGTTTTTTCACTTCAGTCAGATTCTCTTCGTAAACCGAAGTTAGATCATCCAGTTTTTTTTCCGATTGACGGATGTTCTGCCGCTTTGTTTCCCAGTACCGTTTGTCGCGAACAATGTCTCGCAGGTGCTTGTCAAAATCGATGTGATCCTTCCCGATTTTATCTGTAGCCTCCTGGAGTATATCTTCCGGTAAACCTATTTTTCTGGCAATTTCAAAGGCAAAGGAGCTTCCAGGTTTACCGATCTGCAGTTGAAACAGGGGTTCCATTTTGTTGGAATCGTACAGCATGGCCCCATTGATGATTCCGGGTACGGAGGAGGCAAAATGTTTGAGATTGGTATAATGGGTGGTAATGACACCATAGCTCTGCAAGGAATTGATGCGGTTCAGAATGGATTCCGCGATGGCTCCTCCCAGCATTGGTTCCGTTCCTGTTCCAAATTCATCAATCAGAACCAGTGATTTTGGATTGCAGTTTCGCACAAAAAATTTCATGTCGCTCAAGTGGGAGCTGTAAGTGCTTAAGTCGTTGTCGAGCGATTGGTTGTCGCCGATATCGATGAAAATGCGATCGAAAATACCCACCACACTATCCAGGTGGAGGGGAACAGGCAAACCGCATTGAATGCAATACTGCAACAGTCCGACCGTTTTCAGGCAGACGGATTTTCCACCTGCATTCGGACCTGAGATCAACAAGATTCTATCCTCCTTCGTCAGGCGAATATTCAGCGGGACAATTTTTCTGTTTTCCCTATTAAGATTTCTTTCGAGTAACGGATGTCTGGCATCCAGCCAGTTTAGTTCCGGATGGGGAACCATCATCGGTTTTACAGATTTGCTTTCATTCGACCAGAGAGCCTTGGCTCGAATGAAGTCCAGTATCCCCAGTATTTCATAGGACCGCTCCAGATCATCGGCATAGGGCCGCAGTTCATCCGTAAATTTTGTAAGTATCCTTACAATTTCCCGCCTTTCCGCAGATTCCAGCTCCCTGATACGGTTGTTGGTTTCAACAATCTCTTCTGGTTCGATGTAGGAGGTACGACCAGTTGCCGATTCGTCGTGTACAATGCCCTTCATCTTTCTCTTGTTGCTGGAAATAACGGGGATAACTGCTCGGCCGTCCCGAATCGAAACTGTTACCTCTTTTTCTACGAGACCCTCCGCCTGCGCGTGTTTGAGTATCTTGGCCATTATTTTGGATACGCCCGACTGGAGAGAAAGAATTTCTCTTCTGATTTTTACCAGTTCTGGGGAGGCATTGTCCTTGATGGTGCCGTTCTTGCTGAGTATTTGGTCTATTTTATCATAGAGAAAGGGGAAAATCTGAATATCCCTGACAACCAAATAAAGCTGGGGGAATATCTCCTGCTCCTTCTCCTTGAGGAAGTTGGCTATGGCACGCACTGTTTCGAGCGATCGTTTGAGATCAAAAAGTTCGAATACCTCCAAAAAGGTACCCAGTATCCTGGATTTTCTCAGGACCGAACGCATGTCAATGAAGTAACCTGTTGGAAAATTTAGCTCGTCGCGAATGATTCTTTGAAATTCTACAGTTTCATCCAGTTGTTTGACAATTAATTGAGGATCTGATGAAAAATGACAATCAGCGGTATGCTCTTTTCCCATTTCACTTAGGCAACGACTGAAAAGTAGCTCTCTGATCTTGTCAAAGCCAATTTTATTCTCAAAATTATCGGGATAAATATTCATTCGCTCAAGTGATTTCGTGGTAAAAATAGCAAGAAAAGAGCAGGGGTGCAATCCAAATTTGAAATGGGGGCATGGGTCAAACTTTTTCGAGAAACTTATTTTTAGTTAACTTTGTTGAAATTCTTCAATGCAATGATTAAAGGTATTAGCAAATTTCTGTTGAAGCTGATGGGTTGGAAGCTTGTTGGAGGGGTCATCCCTGAACCAAAGGCCATCGTACTGGGCATACCCCATACCTCAAACTGGGATTTTATCATCTCGTTTCTCTATTATAGGGCTGTTGGCGGAAAGTCAAATACCATGGTTAAGAAGGAATTTTTCTTTTGGCCACTCGGCTATTTTGTCCGTGCCATGGGAGGGATCCCTGTCAACAGATCGAAGGGAGCAAGTCTGGTTAAGCAGATTATTGCCGAGTTCGAACGCCGGGAGGTGATGCACCTGGCCATTGCACCGGAAGGTACCAGAAAGCCTGTCACCAAATGGAAGGGCGGTTTTCATACCATTGCCCGTACAGTGAACATCCCTGTCTATCTGGCTTTTTTTGATTGGGGACGTAAACAGATCGGTTATCGCGACAAGATAGAACTGACCGATGATCTTCAGTCAGATTTAAAAAGAATCAGGCAATATTACAAGGATCACGGTGTCATCGGAAAGAACCCCGAAGGGATGAATTACGGAAATGACCTGGATTAAATATTTTTAAAATAAACCTATGGATTTGCTCCGGATTTCGATGGTCCAAATGGATGTAATCTGGGAAAATCCAGCTGCCAACCGGCTTAAACTGGATCAATTGCTCCAACCCCTCACAGGTATGACTGACTTGATCGTTCTTCCTGAGATGTTTACAACCGGATTTTCCGTCCAGGCACGGGAATTGGCAGAGCCGATGTTGGGGGAAACAGTAGGGTGGATGAAGCTGAAAGCTCAACAGACAGGGGCTGCCATTGCAGGAAGCCTGATCATCAAGGAAAATGGAATCCACTTCAACCGGTTCATTTTTGTTCACCCTTCCGGTCAGATCAATCAATACGACAAACGGCATCTCTTCTCGATGGGGGGGGAAAATCAATACTTTGACAAGGGGAAAAGCAAGGACATCATCCTTTACAAGGGATGGAGAATTGCCCTTTTTGTCTGTTATGACCTTCGTTTTCCGGTCTGGTGCAGATCTATTTCTACTGCGGACCTAATGCTTTTTGCGGCTAACTGGCCGGAAAAACGAAACCTGGTCTGGCAAACCCTGATCAGGGCACGTGCTATTGAAAACCAATTGTACGTAGCGGGAGTGAACAGGACGGGCCTGGATGGAAATGGCATTACCTATTCAGGGGAGAGCACCCTGATAGATGCAAAGGGGTTTTATCTTCTTGAAATGGGTCAACAACCGGATACAGTTGCAACTTGCCCGATCTCACTCGATGAACTTAACAGGTTCAGGGAAAAATTCCCGGTTGCAGAGGAGGAAGATCGATTTAGGCTGGAATTCTGATGGGCTATTCAAAACTATTCCATACGACTGCCTGGTCGATGGATTTCCTTTTCTTTTCTGGAAACAGATCAGACGTGGGATAACCTACCGGAATCATGGCGATTGGCTCCAGATTGGAGGAAAGATGGAACAACTCGGCACACTTTTCTGAATTAAAATGACAAATCCAGCAGGTTCCAAGTCCAATTTCCGTGGCAGCAAGCATGAGGTGATCAATGGCAATCGCGACATCCATATCCGTATAATCCTTTCCGTCGGTGGGCCGGTGCCATCCCTTGTCGTGATCTCCGATGGCAACGATACAGGCAGGTGCCGAACCAAACCAATCGCGGTGATAGCAACTGTACAACTGTGCCAGCATAGAGGGTTCGGTAACTACAACAAATTTCCAGGGTTGAAAATTGACTGCAGAGGGTGCCAGCAAGGCTGCTTCAATGATTTGAATGAGTTTTTCTTCTTCAACAGGAGTTGATTGATAACTCCTCACTGAATACCTTTTCCTGGCAAGTTCTTTGAAATTCATTGGTCAATAATTTTTTCAGGTCCAGATTCAATCCACTCATAACCGGACATTCTCCTAAGAGTTTCCCAAAATCGGATTTTATTGGACACCTATGGTTTTTGCTGGCGCAAATTTACGAAAGTTTATGAAATTTTTAAAAGTGGTTTGTGCTCCTGAACAAGAAACTTCTGGCCAGAATCCCAGGTAGAAAAGACAAAGCAAAAGTCAATAATTTATCAGCTGAAAATATGTACTTTTGCAGTCCGTAATTTTACCATTCTAGGTGGTAATTTAAAAAGTATAAAATGATCACAGTTTCTTCTCTTTCCATCCAATTTGGCAAAAAACCGCTTTTCCAGGATGTCAGTTTAAAATTTATGCCAGGCAACTGTTATGGAATAATTGGGGCCAACGGTGCAGGAAAATCCACGTTGCTTAAAATTATTGCCGGTGATCTTGCATCCACAAAAGGTGAGGTCTTGCTCGGATCTGGTGAGCGACTCTCCGTTCTGAGGCAGGACCACTACGGTTATGAGGAATCAACCGTCCTCGATGCCGTCATGATGGGATTTGAAGAGTTGTGGAAAATTCTGAACGAAAAAAACATCCTCTATTCGAAATCAGATTTCACAGAAGCCGATGGTCTGAGAGCCGCTGAACTGGAAGAGCGATTTGCGGAGATTGACGGATGGAATGCAGAAAGTGATGCAGCCTCGCTTCTGAGTGGATTGGGAATCAAGGAAGACTACCACCACCGGCTGATGAAGGATCTCAGCGGAAAGGAAAAAGTGCGGGTCCTCCTGGCCCAGGCACTCTTTGGAAAACCGGATAACCTGCTGTTAGATGAACCAACCAACGACCTTGACCTCGACACCGTGATGTGGCTGGAGAATTACCTGGCCAATTACGACAATACTGTTTTGATTGTATCACACGACAGGCACTTTCTGGATTCTGTTTGTACCCATACGGTGGACATCGATTTTGGAAAGGTTCAGTTGTTTGCCGGTAACTACAGTTTCTGGTATCAATCCAGTCAGCTGGCACTTCGTCAGCAACAGGCTCAAAATAAGAAAGCGGAGGAAAAAAGGAAGGAGCTGATGGAGTTCATCTCCAGGTTCAGTGCCAACGTGGCCAAATCCAAGCAAACCACCAGTCGCAAAAAGATGCTGGAAAAACTCAATGTCGACGAAATTCAACCTTCTACCAGAAAATATCCCGGAATCATTTTCCTTCCTGACCGGGAAACCGGTAACCGGATTTTGGAAATCCGCGGTCTGACCAAAAGTATAAACGGGGAAGTTCTGTTTAAAGACCTTGATTTTAATGTTGAGAAGGACGATAAAATCGTTTTCCTATCCAAGGATCCAAGGGCAATGACTGCTTTCTTCGAGATCATCAACGGATTCGACGAACCCGATTCCGGTACCTTTCATTGGGGGCAAACGATTACCCATTCCTATTTGCCGCTCGACCATTCCAACTTTTTTACCAATGATTTGAGTCTGGTAGACTGGTTAATGCAATTTTCAGATGACTCGAGTGAAATCTATTTGCGTGGATATCTCGGGAAGATGCTCTTCTCCGGCGAAGAAGTTTACAAGAAGACCCACGTGCTTTCAGGTGGCGAAAAAATGCGATGCATGATTTCCCGAATGATGTTGAAAAATGCGAATGTTTTAATTTTTGATAATCCGACAAATCACCTGGATCTTGAATCAATTCAGGCATTTAACAACAACCTGATCACCTTTAAAGGGAACATCCTGATGGCCTCACATGACCACGAGTTCATTCAGACGGTTGCCAACAGGGTCATTGAATTAACTCCCAATGGCATCATCGACAAGATCACGGAATACGATGATTACATTTCGAACGATGAATTGAAGGAAAGAAGAAAAACGATGTACCTGTAAACTTAGATTCCTAATTTTGCATAAAAATAGACAACAAATGGCATCCCGGATGCCATTTGCTATTTGCAGTAAGCAACAAGGAGCTAGACCATATTATTCCAATACACCCACAAAATATTGAAACTTTTTGGTTATCGGCCAATATTTTCCCACTTTTGTTAAGAACCAACAATAAAACATCATCACCGATGTGTTAATTTTAATTTGCAAATCTTATGCTTTCTGTCGTAGTCATAGATGATGAGTTGTTATCGTTGAACTTGTTGACGCACCTGCTCAATAATTTCACTTCAGTTCAGTTAAAGGTAGTCGCGAAGGCAATGAATCTGAACGAGGGAATCGAACTGATCAAGCACCACAACCCGGATTTGGTTTTTCTTGATATTGAAATGCCTGACGGCAATGGGATGGAAATTTTTAATTACGAATTCTCACAAAAGACCCAGATTGTATTGGTGACGGGTCACGACAGTTATGCCATCGATGCCATCAACAAATCCGTTGCCGGCTATCTGCTGAAACCAGTTAATTTTATTGATCTTCAAAATGTCATCAAGAAAGTTGACAAAATGATTCGTTTGGAACAGCTGCATTTGGAGTTGGAAGACCGGATCAATACACTTTGTACGGCAGAGATTCCCGGAAAGAATTTGATCTTCGATGTAGAAAGTGGTTTCATACTTGAGAACACCCGAAATATAGAGTATTGCACAGCAGATCAATCGTATGCTTCAATATTTACTTATGCAAAAAGAGAGTTTCTTGTTTCAAAATCACTGAAGGAACTGGAGTCTTACCTCCCCAGTAAACAGTTTTACAGAACCCATAAATCCTACCTTGTCAACATTTATTACATCCGCAAGTTTGTAAAATCAGGTGAAAGTTATGTGATCTTGAAAAGTGGCACCAAGATACCTGTTTCAGTCAGAAAGACTTCCGTAATTTTCAATGAAATTAGGGAGATGCTTACACACGAGAAGAGCTTTGATCGGGAGTTGCCCCAATAGTAGGGTAGAATAGAACATTTTTCTGGCTTGACATAATTTTCTTCCTATCAGGGATGCACTATTTTCAATGAATTTTAATGTGCGAAAACAACTTCCAACTGTCCGAATTGTAGAATTTGCCAAAAAGGTGATTAAATTTTGCAATTAATTTCATAAATTTGTACCGAAAAATTTTCTATGGATCACAATGTGTGAACTTTGTAAGTTAATTCCATTGTGATGTAACACTTCTTCCACTAAAGGGAGGCAACTTTAAAAGATTTTGTTTAACTATAAAATAGGAATTCCTAAAATTTAAAAATGACGACCATGAGAAAAATTATTTATCTGTTGCTTATTTCGGTTATGATCGCAACAACCGGCTGCAACCGTAAGGAGATTGCCAGGCTGAAAGCCAAAAATGACAGTCTGATGATGGCTGGTAGTTCGAAAGATGCAAATTTGGTAGAATTTGTGGATGCCTTCAATTCTATTCAAAATAATCTTGACTCTATCAAGAAAAAGGAGCAGATCATTGATAAAACTGCAAAGGGTGGATTTGAAGTGAAAGGTGACCGCAAGGAACAAATCCAGAGTGATATCTCTTACATTTACAATTTACTGCAAAAAAACAGGCTTCTGGTAGCTGATCTTTCTGCTAAACTGAAGAAATCAAACAAGCACGTTGCAGAGCTTGAAAAAATGATTGAAAACTTGAACAAGCAAATCGCCGAAAAAGATGGTCAGATTGCTTCCCTGAAAGAAGAACTTGGCAAGATGAACATCAAGGTTCAAAATCTGAGTACAGAAGTTACCAATTTGAACACCAACGTTTCCAATCTTACCAACGATAACAAGGACAAACAAAAGGTAATTGAAGAAAAAACAGCAGCCTTGAATACCGCCTATTACATCATTGGTACCGTCAAGGAACTGAAAGAGAAAAACATCATCAAAAGGGAAGGTTTCCTGGGAACTGCCAAAGATGTAAACAACAACATCGACAAATCCTTGATGACGAAGGTTGACATTACGACCATCCAGTCAATTCCAATCAACAAGAAGAAAGCCACAGTTATCAGCACTCATCCTGCAAGTTCCTATAAAATTGAAGGTGAGAAGTCCGCAGACAGGCTGGTGATTCTGAATCAGGCTGAATTCTGGAGTCTCTCAAAAGTTTTGGTGATCAGTGTAAAATAAGCTTCATCAAAGAGATAAAAAAAATGCCGGTGAAAACCGGCATTTTTTTTGTTATTTAAATTCTGCTTTGCAATAATTAATTCCCAGCAGATCGTAAATTTTGGTGAGTTTGACCAAACGATTCTTAAAATTATCATAGTCTTTGGGTCCCTTCGGCGACCAGACTACTTCCGCCAAAGCAGCTGCTCTGGGAAAAACCATGTATTCTACCTGTTCAGGACTCTTCATGTATTCGGTCCAGACATTTCCCTGGGCACCCAACACATACTTGGATTCGTCTTCTGTCAGGGACGGAGGTACAGGTTCATAGCTGTAGACCTTTTTGAGGGTCAGAAATCCGCCAATTGCAAGTGGTTCAGTTTTTGGATCTGCCTGATAGTGATCTAGGTAGCAAAATTCACCGGGGGTCATGACTACATTGTGGTGTTGCTTGGCTGCTGCGATACCGCCCTGTTCTCCTCTCCACGACATCACGGCTGCATTGGGAGCAAGTCCGCCTTCCAGAATTTCATCCCAACCGATGAGTTTTTTCCCATTCTCATTCAGAAATTTCTCCATCCGCTGGACGAAGTAGCTCTGCAGCTCGTGTTCGGATCTCAGCCCTTCGTCCTTCATCTTCTGCTTGCAAGTCGGGCATTTTTGCCAACGGGTCTTTGGACATTCGTCGCCGCCAATGTGAAAATATTCGCCGGGGAAAAGTGGTAGTAATTCGGTTAACACATCCTGCAAAAAGGTATAGGTCTCTTCCTTTCCGGCACAGTAGACGTCGTCAAATACTCCCCAGGTAGTGGCCACTTCGTAAGGCCCTCCTGTGCATCCAAGTTCGGGATAGGCTGTCAGCGCGCCCAGGGAATGGCCCGGCATCTCTATTTCAGGAACTACCGTGATGAATCGGTCGGCCGCATAGGCTACCACCTCCTTGATATCCTCCTGTGTATAGAATCCGCCAACAGGCGTGCCGTCGTAGCTCTTGCTGCCATAGTGACCAACCAGGGTCTCTTTGCGGATGGAACCAACCTCTGTCAATTTTGGATATTTCTTGATTTCAACCCTCCAACCCTGGTCTTCCGTCAGGTGCCAGTGAAAGGTGTTGAATTTGTGAAGTGCCATGTAATCGAGGTATTTCAGGACAAACTCCTTTGGCATAAAATGCCTCCCAACGTCCAGATGCAATCCTCTCCATGCAAACCGCGGTGTATCTTTGATCTCTACTGAAGGTAGCACGACCTCTGATAATTTTTGCTTGATTGGAGGCATCAACTGCAGCAAGGTTTGAATGCCATAAAACAATCCGCTGGGAGAGGGGGCTTCCAGCATGATGCCCTTTGGAGATACTGTCAGGTTATAGGCTTCCTTGGAGATGGACAACCGGGTATTCAACTTAATGAAAATCGAATTTTTTTCCGATGCTCCCGAGAAGGTTATTTTGTTTTTGATTTCGTAGAAATTTTCAAGGTAACGGCATAAATTGGCGGTTACCTTGTGCATCTCCGGACTATCGCTGTTTATTAAAATTTTTGTACCGGAGGAAATGGCGAAGGTGCCTTCCATATTCGTCATTGAGGCCGGCAGCGGAATGATCTGAACTTCGGGCCTTCTCACTTCAGCCTGGCATGACCAAAATGTGAATGATAATAATAAGATAATCAGATGATTTAAATATTTTTTCATTTCTTTAAGTAAAAATTTGTTTGCATGCAAAGCTACACAAATCCAAAATTTAAAAGAGCAAATTGGACTTCAAAATCCAGCTGACAATAAAAATAATGAAAAAATTATTTAGAATGATTCAAATATATTTGGAAATGTAATTTTCAGTGTTTATGTTTGCAACCATAAAAATTATTCGCGCAAGATGATTCGGTTCTATTTTACAGCTACTCAAATTGGAATTCAAACACAACAGCCTTGTTGTGTTGCGTTGAGCATGCCTTCCTCCCTGCGCTCCATGTCTATGTTTATGCAATAGCCTTCTCTCGGGCTTATACCTGTTTGAAGGCTTTCCAATCATCGTCTGAAAAGACAATTTCCAAGTAACATTTAAAGTTTAATAGTTAAGCTATGCCGAAAATTGTTGTCAAATTCGGTGGGTCCAATCTGAGGAGCAACGAAGAGATTCACCGTATTGTCCAAGTAATAAAAAATTACAATCAGCCATTGATCGTGGTGGTTTCAGCCTTTTACGGGGTGACCAACTATTTGGTGGATGCGCTTGCCAAAGCCCGTTCCGACGAATCTGTAGCTGATAAAACGGTTGATCACCTTTTCGGTCTTAAGATTGAATCTCTGAATCAACTGATTGAAAATCATGATCTCAGAAATGGAATCGTTCATATTATTCAGGATCAGTTGGCAGAGCTGAAGAGGTACCTGCACGGTATTGCCTTGACGGGGGACGCTTCCAAAGCCCTGGAGGATCATGTGCTTTCTTTCGGGGAGAGACTTTCGGCAATCTTCCTGAATGGTATCCTTCTGGCTAATGGACTGGATTCCTCTGTTGCCTTTCCGGAAACCATTGGATTGATTACCGATGGAGAATTTGGCAATGCCTCTGCCGATTTTCACCTGGCAACGGGCCAGGTACGGGACGCGCTGAAAGAAGACAAAATTTTCGTAGTACCTGGATTTTATGGTGTATCTCGAGAAAAAAAGACAACGCTCTTCGGACGTGGTGGGAGTGATTATGCTGCTGCAGCCCTGGCTCGTTGCGTGGGGGCATCTTCCCTGGATATCTGGAAAGATGTAAATGGGTTCCTGAGTGCCGACCCCCGGTTGGTGGACGCTCCAGTGAAGATCGAAAAACTGTCCTACAATGAAGCAGCAGAACTGGCCTATTTTGGTGCAAGGATTTTACATCCACGTACCGTCGAACCACTTACGGATGCCCGTATTCCAGTTCGCATTTTCAATATTTACGGAACACTTGAGGTCCAACTTCCGCTTACGGTCATCAGTCGCGAAAAATCCGTGCAAACGGGAGTGGTCAAAAGCGTCACTTTCAGCGATGATTTCGGGTTGCTGAAGCTCAAAGGACCCGGAGTGGGACTGAAGCCTGGTATCCTGGCCAAAGTTACTACAGCCTTGCATCTTTCAGGGATTAACATCAGCTCCGTATTGACTTCGCAGATTTCCATCAACATCCTCCTTGCAAAAAAGGACCTTCAAAATGCCTTTGCAGTGGTAAGTGCCATCGAACTCTCCGCCGTGGGTAAACTTCAAGTTGAGGACGATATTTCCATTGTCGCTGCGGTCGGACATGGCATAACAGACAACTACGGAATTGCCGCAAGAATATTTACGGCACTTGCTACTGAAAGCATTAATGTGGTGATGAGTTGTTCGGGCGCTTCGCCGATTGTGAGTTATTACCTGGTTCAATCTGTCGACAGGACCTCCGCAGTCAGGGCCATTCACCGCGAATTCTTCGAAGAAAAACATTAGAAACCAATACATAAAAATAAATAATCAATTAAAAATCAAAATTATGAGTACTCAGAATCAAAAATTTGAAACCCTGCAGATCCATGCAGGTCACACACCGGATCAGGATACCCTTTCAAGGGCCGTTCCAATTTATCAGACAACTTCCTACGTGTTTAAAAATTCCGAACACGCCGCCAACCTCTTTGGCCTCAAGGAATTTGGGAACATCTATACGAGATTGATGAATCCGACCACCGATGTGTTTGAGAAAAGGATTGCAGCCCTTGAGGGTGGGGTTGCAGCGTTGGCTGTTTCCTCCGGACACGCTGCACAATTCATTGCCATCACCAACATTGCCGGCGCCGGTGACAATTTTGTCTCCTCTCCTTTTCTGTATGGCGGATCCTACAACCAGTTCAAAGTTACCTTCAAGAACATTGGTATCACTGCACGTATCGCCGATGACTTGAATCCCGCCAGTTTTGAGAAGCTGATCGACGAGAAAACCAAAGCGATCTATTTGGAAACCATTGGCAACCCAAGTTTCAATATTCCTGATTTCGAGAAATTTGCGGAACTGGCAAAGAAACACGATCTGCCATTGATCGTCGACAATACCTTTGGCTGCGGCGGAGCATTGTTCCGGCCCCTGGAACATGGAGCACACATCGTGGTCGAATCGGCTACAAAATGGATTGGTGGTCACGGTACGTCCATTGGTGGGGTCATTGTCGATGGCGGAAATTTCAACTGGGGAAACGGAAAATATCCTGGATTTACGGAGCCGTCTGAAGGCTACCATGGATTGAAATTCTGGGATGTATTTGGAACGGATGGTCCATTTGGAAACATCGCGTTCATCATCAGGGCACGTGTCGAAGGTTTGCGTGACTTTGGTCCTGCCATATCGCCATTTAACTCCTTCCAACTGATTCAGGGATTGGAAACGCTGTCATTGAGAGTCGAACGCCACGTTCAGAATACCGAGAAACTAGCCTTGTGGCTTCAGAATCATCCAAAGGTGGAATCTGTACTCTATCCCGGACTGAAATCGGATGAAAACCATGCACTGGCCAACAAGTACCTCAAGAAAGGGGCAGGAGCCGTACTTTCGTTCGTTCTGAAGGGAAGCAAGGAGAATGCCATTCAACTTGTTAACAACCTGGAGCTGGTCAGTCACCTGGCAAATGTCGGGGATGTTCGCACGTTGATCATTCAACCTGCAGCTACCACCCATTCACAATTAAGTGACAAGGAGCAATTGCAGGCGGGAGTTCTGCCTTCCCAGTTAAGGGTTTCGGTAGGAATCGAGCACATTGACGACATTATTGCCGATTTTGATCAGGCTTTGGCCAAGATTTAAGTTATTTTTGCCGCATTGGAACAGGGATGGAACTTTTACCTACTTGAATGGAGTAGGAGGTACCACCTGTTTCAGGCGGCAAAAAATATTGTTTTGAGGAATCACTAAATTCTGAACTATGCCTTTGAATCTGCCGGATGGCTTGCCTGCCATCGATCTTTTGAGAGAAGAGAACATTTTTGTCATCGACCAGACAAGGGCCGAGCACCAGGACATACGTCCGTTGAAGATTGTCATCCTGAATCTGATGCCTTTGAAAATAGCCACCGAGACCGACTTGCTCCGGCTGCTTTCGAATACTCCTTTGCAGATTGAGATTGATTTTCTGCAGATTGAAGGTCATACGCCAAAGAATACTTCAAGGGACCACCTGACTGCTTTCTACAAAACCTTTTCCATGATCCGGGAGAAGAAATTTGATGGCATGATTATTACCGGTGCACCTGTTGAACATCTGCCATTCGAAGCGGTGGATTATTGGCACGAAATCTGTGATATATTTGACTGGGCTCAGAAGAATGTCACCTCTACCATGTATATCTGCTGGGCCTCCCAGGCAGGACTCTACCATCATTACGGTATTCCGAAATATCCTTTGGAGAAAAAGATGTTCGGGGTTTTTGACCATTGCGTCAATGATAAAAAATTACCGCTTTTCAGGGGATTTGATGATATTTACAAGGCCCCTCATTCTCGTCATACGGAATTGAAGGCAGTTGATTTTAAGGGAGTTTCCGGCGTAAAGATTGTTTCTGAATCTGCAATAGCCGGAGTTTATATGGCCATGTCTGAAAATGGCAAGCAGATTTTTGTGACAGGCCACCCTGAATATTCTTTGCGAACCCTCGATCGGGAATACAAGCGTGATTTGGAGAGGGGATTACCCATCGAGCTACCCAAAAATTACTACCCAAGGGACGATGCTTCAAAACGTCCGATTTTGAGCTGGCGGTCACACGCCAATTTGCTATTTATGAACTGGTTGAATTACTATGTTTACCAGGAAACGCCGTATGATATCGAGGATATTTCCTGAAAAAGCGAACCAAAGTGACTAAAGTGCCTAAAGTTGGAGTAACTCCGAACTTTAGGCACTTTTTTACAGATTGAGATTCAATAAATAACTTTTCAATTTTTTACTAGCAATATCGCAAAAAAGTTTTCAAAACGGCATCTACCAAATATTACAAAAGTACTTTATTCACTTTAGTAAATTTAGCTCACTTAAGGCAATTTAGGCACTATCACTAATCAAACCTCTTCTTCCACCAAATCTGCAGCCGCTCCAGAATTTTTTCTTCGCTGGCATTTTGCTGTGGTTTGTAAAACCGTTTCTCTTTTATCTTCTCCGGCAGAAAATCCTGCTCAATGAAATTGCCTTCGAAGGAGTGCGCATATTTGTATTCTTTGCCGTAGCCCAGTTGTTTCATAAGTTTGGTAGGAGCATTTCTTAGGTGAAGCGGTACCGGAAGATGTCCAGATTCCTTCACTTCGGCCTGCGCCTCATCAATTGCCGCACAGATGGAGTTACTTTTCGGGGAGGTGGCCAGGTAGATGGTACATTCCGACAAGATGATTCTGGATTCAGGCATTCCAATTTTATGGACTGCGTCAAAAGTACTCTGAGCCAGCAGGAGGGCGTTGGGATTGGCCAATCCGACATCTTCTGCCGAAAGGATCAGCAATCTTCTGGCGATGAACTTGACATCTTCGCCCCCTTCCAGCATCCTGGCCAGATAATAGACTGCAGCATCCGGGTCTCCGCCACGAATGCTCTTGATAAAGGCGGAGATGATGTCGTAGTGCATCTCTCCATTCTTGTCATATAGTGCCAGGTTTTCCTGAAGTTTTTCTGTAACCAGATCATTGGTAATGACCACTTCTTCACCCGAAGCATTGAGCACCAATTCAAGTACATTCAGCAATTTTCTGGCATCACCGCCGGAGAATCGGAGCAGTGCTTCTACCTCTTCGACCACGATGGATTTTTTGGATAGGTCTGTATCCGTATGAAGAGCTCTGTCGAGCAAAAGGAGCAGATCTTCTTTCTCAAGCGATTTCAGAACATAAACCTGACAGCGTGAGAGGAGCGGGGAGATCACTTCAAAGGATGGGTTCTCCGTGGTTGCGCCGATGAGCGTGATCACTCCCTGCTCAACAGCTCCCAAAAGTGAATCCTGCTGTGCCTTGCTGAACCTGTGAATTTCGTCAATGAAAAGGATCGGATTCTGGGCACTGAAGAAGCGGTTGTTCTTTGCCTTGTCTATGACATCCCGAATATCCTTGACTCCTGAATTGATGGCACTCAAGATGTAGAAGGGTCGATTCATTGTGTTGGCGATGATCTTGGCAAGTGTGGTTTTGCCTACGCCCGGAGGCCCCCACAAGATGAAGGATGAGAGCCTGCCCGAGGCGATCATTTTACGAATAACGGCATCTTCTCCCACGAGGTGTTTCTGTCCGATGTAATCCGCCAGGGAGACCGGTCTCAATCTTTCGGCTAAGGGTTGATTCGACATGGCCGATCAGTTACAGTATCGTTTGATGACGTTGTATGCTTCCGTAAGACCCAGTTCGCCTGCCCTGCTGAGATCAAGGGCTCCTCCTTCCAGGTCATTCATGTAGATTCGGGTCAGTCCCCGATTGAAGTATGCCTCGCTGAAATCAGGTTCCAGCGTGATGGCTTTTGAGTAATCACTGATGGCACCCAGGTAATCCCGCTTCTTCACTTTGGTATTGGCCATGTTGAACCAGGCAAAGATGAAATTGGGATTCATATACAGAATGGACTGATAATCCTCGATGATCTCTTCATAATCCAATATCTTTACCTCAGCCGTTTTATTTTCAATGGTTGTTTTTCCCCCTTTCATGTTGAGTATTTCAGGTTCAGGAAGAGATCCCTGTGAACGGATGACATCCACCATTTTGGTTTTGGAATTTGCCCTGCAAAAATAGGCCAGCATGTTGCGTCCGTCGGAGTTAACCGCCTTCGAAAAATCCCGGATGGCTTCGTTGAAATTTTCTGATTGCTCGAAAATAATTCCCCTGTTGAGGTAGGCATTCGAATTTTTCTTGTCGGAGGCTATTTCATTGTCCCAAAGTTCGAGCAATTTTTTGAATGCTTCCCTGTGAATGGCCTGGTACGCATAGGGCTTATTGGATACAATCAGGAAAGGTTCGTTGTTATTTTTGTTGTTAAGTGCCTCAATTTCCATGTTGTAATATTGAAGCCTGTTGTAATCAACTGAGTCCTTGTTGAAAACAGAGATGACGAAGTCGGGCTGCATCACGATTTTCACGTTCTTGTTTTGCACCATTCCGTCCTTGATATCTGTTTCGGAAATTTTACCATCATCCGTCACGACGATGTTTCTGCGCCTGCGGTTCTGGGTAACGGGACCGCTTTTGTTTTCCTGTTTGTAAGCAGTTGTATCGGGCTGTGCCTGCTGGCTAGTAGCTGGGGTAGCGGTTGCCAGGGTCGTTGTAATGTTGTTGGCAGGTGGCTGATTGGTGTTCTGCTGTTTGTTGTTGGGTGCCTGATTTGGGTTCTGGCTAGGATTTGGGAGATAAAAACCATATTGTCTGCGTTGTTGTTCCCGCTCTTCTTCGTGGTCGAGTCGCTTTTTAAAGGCGGCAAATTTGGGATCCAGCTCGGCTGCCGTGGCAAGGTCTTTTTCTGATCCCGGAATTTTGAGATTCTCCTTAGCTACCCCCCTGTTTAGCCAGGCGGCTGCGATGTCAGGGTCCATCTGGATGGCCATGTCGTAATCCCGGATGGCACCTTTCAGATCGTTCAGCTGATGCTTCACTATCCCCCGGTTGGCATAGGCCTGCGCACTTTTGGGATCCAGCCTGATGCACAAATCATAATCTTTCATGGCCCCTGCGTAATCCTTTTTCTCAAATTTTGCAATTCCCCTAACCATATAGGCACCTGCAAAGTGGGGTCTGATCCGGATGGCCGCATCGCAATCCTTGATGGCTCCATCCAGATCACCCTTCATCTGCTTGGCCGAACTTCTGTTCAAAAAGGTGCTGGCGTTGCTGGCCTTCAATTCAATGGACCTGGTATAGTCGGCAATGGCTCCGTCAAAATCCTCCATGGCAATTTTCGTGATGCCCCTGTTGTTGAAAATATTTGGATCCTCCTGGTTGTAGGTAAGCGCATTGGAATAGTCGGCCAAGGCTTCCTTGAAATTTTTCATTTCATAGTTAGCCATCCCACGGTACATATAGGCTTCCGGATAAAAGGGCTTGATTTCGACGGCTTTGTCAAAGTCGGCTTTTGCACCCCGGAAATCATCGATGTATAGTTTCGCCATCCCCCTATAAAAATAAGGCTCTGGAAGATAGGGTCTTAATTTGATGACGATGTTGAAATTTTCGATGGCGCTCACATAATTGCCAAAGTAAATCCGGCTGCGGGCAATGTAAAAATAGTGATCTGTATTAAGTTGGGAATACGAACCAAAGCTTGATAGTAGTAATATGAAAGCCAGAAGTTTACGTTTCATGTGTGGTCTGATCGATGGATTTATCAGACAAAAATAGCAATAATGAGATATGAGATATGAGATATGAGGTATGAGTTATAAGTTGTTTAACACCAAGAAATGTAGCGTTTTGATAATTAGGAGTATAGTTAATGGTTAATTTTCTATAAAACAAAAAAGCCTTGCATCGCAAAGCTCTCCCGTCTCATATCTTATATCTCATATCTCATATCTTATATCTCATATCTCTTAATACCTATCTCAGTTCATTTTCATCAAAATTCTGCCTGTCCCGCACATTGCCGGTGTTATCAGTTATGAAGACGTGCCGTACCTGGAAATTGTCCCGGATTATAAATTCGTATTCACTGTCACCATTGGCCCGCTCGATGAAAATGGAGCTCATGATCTGACCATATTGCTCCAGTTTCAAACGGATGCTCTCGTCAAGCATTCCAAGTGTAAAATTGGTCTCGGTTTTCAGCCAGAAACCGGTTTTTTCGAACCAGGCGATCTGCTCAATGCCGTTCACCCTGAAAATGGCTTCAAAGACTCCATCCTTTTCGTTTGACCATTCAATGTTGGTTGCTTCGGGGAAGTGCTGAGCCAGACAATTCAGCACCTTACTTCCAGGCGGAGTATTCTTGATATGGAAAATATATTTTTGAATGATTTCTTTCATAAATTCTGTGATACCACTTGCGTTAAACGATTCTGGAAGGCGATTCCTGAAAATGATTCACTGTTGTTTGGACGAATAATCAGTGAAAAGTCACAAGGCCTTGAATTAAAAATTGTTACTTGTACTTCTGCGAGTATAGATAAGCGACCCGTTCGCGCGCCCTTTTCAATCTCATCTTGGTCGCACTTTCACTTATTTTCAAGGCTGTTTGAATATAGGCAATCGGGAAATTGTCTATGTAATGCATGGTTAGCAGTGCTTTTTCCTCCGGGTGAATCTGGTCCATGATCTGCATCAGCCGGTCGCTGTTTACGGCCTTCTCATCTATTTCATCGATCACATCGGGAAGTTCGTTGGAACTGTTCCAGTCCGGGTAGTTCATCTTCTTCTTTACCCTCAGGTATTCGATACAGTGGTTGTAGGTGATGGAATAGAGCCAGGTTGAAAAATTCGATTCTCCCCTGAAATCATTTAGTTTCTCAAAAACTTTACAAAAAATATCCTGCACAAACTCCTGCGCCATTACCGGATCCTTTAGAAGAGAGTTGCATTTCTCAAAGACCTTGGTCGAATACCTTATATATAGGATACCAAACAAATTGGTATTGTGCTCGTGTTTGATCTTTTTTATGATCTCGATGTCAGGAAGATCATTCACAGACAATTTATTAATCATTTTTTATTATTCGTAATGTATTCGTATTTAAGGAATTGTAAAGATAATTTGTGTAATTGAAAAAAAAAAATTATTTTTGTGGTGACTTTCAGAAACCTTTGCGTCTAAAAGTTAAAATTGTTTGAACAAAAACATTGATTTACATTAATTACATTTATTTTTCAAAGTTATGAAAAAAGGATTATTAAAACTGGTTACCTTAAGTGTTCTCGTTGTTACATTGGCAAGTTGTGCTAAAGTTCCTCAGGCTGACATCGATGCAGCAAACGTTGCTATCGAAGCTGCCAAGAAAGCTGGTGCTGATCGTTATGTAGCTGCTTCTTTCCAAGCTGCTGTTGATGCACAGAAATCTGGTCTTGCTCAGGTTGAAGAGCAGAATGCAAAATTCGCATTGTTCAGAAATTATGATGTGGCTAAAACTACATTGGTTTCTGTTACTACTCTTTCTAACAAAGCCGTAGAAGAAACAACTGCAAGAAAAGAAGCTTTGAAAGCTGAAGTTACTGCTGCTGTTACTGAATTGACCGCCTCTATCGCTGCTAACAAAGAATTGTTGGCCAAAGCCCCAAAAGGCAAAGAAGGTAAAGCTGCTGTTGAAGCTATCGGTCAGGAAATTGGTGTTGTTGAAACTGTTTTAACTGAAGTTTCTGCTGGTTTGACCAACAACGATGACATCCTTACACTTTCTGAAAAAGTAAAACCAGCTGTTGAGAAAGCTAAAGCTATCAATACTGAGTTGACAGACGTTATCGCTAAAGCCAAAGGCCCAAAAGCAAAAGCTGCTAAAGCTCCTGCCGCTAAAGCTGCTGCCCCTAAAGCTGCAAAAAAGAAATAAGCTAACATTAATTAGCTTAAAAGAAATAACCCTCGGAATATTTCCGGGGGTTTTTTTAAGCTCTTAATTGATCTTTTGAATTTTCAGGAAAAAATCATTGTTCAATCACTGAACAAAAAAGTGGAATTTACATCGGCTGTTTACGATCTTCCTTCCACCGAATGTGTTACTAAAATAATTTCAGCGTGAGATCAGGATTTTATAAAAAAGTGTTTGGTTCATTGGGGATTCTTCTTATGGTTTCCCTGTTGGTATTGGTTCTCTTGATCCTGTTCATGGATAAACCGCCCATGGAGGATTTTACGAAGTGCAATGAAATTATGGCAAAAGCCAAGCGTGCCAACGCCGACGTCTATGCCCCGGAATACTATCAAGCGGCCGAGACAAATTACAAATACGCTTTCATTGAACTAAAGCGACAAAACGAAAAAATATTCTTTCAGCGCAATTTTTCAAAGGCCAAAGAGTTGGTTGTTACAGCCATACTTAAAGCTGAATTGGCACAAAATGCCTGTGGTACCAACAAGGATACCCAGAAGGCAAGGTTTCTGAAGGAGACCGAACTACTGAAGAAAAAATTGGATAGTTACCACGATTTCTTTATCAAACTTCCTTTGCGGATACAGACCCGCAAAGACTATGAATTTGGAAAACTATCCGTCGAAGAAAGTCTGAATGCTTTCGAGAAGGGCGATTTCATGAAAGCAAATAGAAAATTGAACGAAGGAAAGGCGCGCATCAGTTATGCTGACGCAGAAGTGAATGCTCATTTGAAGGAATATTTCTCCCAATTTTCAAAATGGCAGAAATGGGTAGCCAATACCATCGCTACCTCTGCAAACACAAAATCCTATGCCCTCGTCATCGACAAGATCAAACACAAGGGTTTTCTGTATTTGAATGGAAAACTGAACAAGGAATATGATGTTGAGTTTGGCAAAAATTGGATTGGGGATAAACAGTATGCCGGCGACAACGCAACTCCGGAAGGCAGATACATGGTGATGAGGAAGGCACGAGATTCCGGGTACTACAAGGCGATGTTGCTGAATTACCCGAACGAAGAAGATCGTGCCAATTACGCTGCACGCAGAAGAAGCGGCCAAATCCCTAAGAGTAGGGGAATTGGCGGTTTAATTGAAATTCACGGAAACGGAGGGAAAGGGGTCGACTGGACCAAGGGTTGTGTGGCCCTGACGGACGAAAAAATCGACGAACTATTTGCTAAACTGTCGGTAGGTTCACCTGTAACCATTGTTGGCTCCACGGTCTCGTTATCGGATCTGTTAAATTAATTATCTTTGAATACGATGGAAACTGAAGATAAAAGCTGGTTTAGAAAATATGCTCCCTGGATCATTCCCGTTTTGATCGGTTGCTGGATTCCAACTATTGTGTTGTATACTCCCGACTACCAGAATGCGGCCTATGGAATGAAGTCATTTTTTACCTCGACCTTGAATGCCAAAAGTATTGGGGTCAGAAATATTGAGAAGCAAATTCAAAGTAGTAAATCAAATATTGCAGCGCTTGAGAACAGGCTGAATGAACTGTTGCCGGATAAACCTTATATTCTGATTAATACCACAGAGAACAGATTTGTACTGAGAAATTCAAAAGATACACTCCGAACGGGAATGTGCTCAACGGGAAAGGATGAAATTTTGATCTATCCCAATGGGACCAGAAAACCCTTCAAGACCCCAAAAGGCTTGTTCACGGTTCAGTTGAAAAGGAAAAATCCGGTTTGGACCAAACCTGACTGGGCTTTCATTGAAGAGGGTTTAAAGCCACCATCTGCGCACGCTGCCGAACGTTATGATGAGGCAACGCTCGGTGCTTATGCCTTGTCTATCGGGGATGGTTATATGCTGCATGGCACCCTGTACCAGCGTTTCCTTGGTTTGCCGGTTACCCACGGATGCGTCCGGTTGGGAGACGCAGATCTTGAAGTCATTTTTAACACCCTTGATAAAGGGGCCAAAGTATTTATCTACTAATTCCCTGTCATGGCAAAAAAATATCTTTTCTGGACCCTCACTACCCTGTTGATTCTGATTGCTGGTTATGTACTTACCTCGACCGTTATTTTACCGGTAGTCAATAAAAATCCGCTGCCCGAAGCGGCTTTGCCAAGTGCAGAAGTCAAGGGGGAGAACAATGCCAAAAAACAGGAAAAGGGAGAGAATACATCAAAGAAAAATGAAAAGGCAGATAAGAATTCCAAGAAAACCAGTGTGAAGGTTCAAAGCGTTCCCGAACCAGAGGAGGCCGGTACCGGCAGCGAAGATGACTTGATGAAGCTTTTTGAGCTAAAGAAAACAGAGATGCTGCTGAGAGCCCAGTATAATCTCTCTTCCGAGGATTCCATTTATCTGGTTCTTGACCTGATTAACAAGGTTGCAACCCTCGAGATGAAGGGAATTCCCTTGCACGACAGCAACATCAAGGAAGTTTGGGTCAGCAACTCCATCAAAATGTTTCACAACGAGGCGCTGCTTCACTGGATAGCTCAACCTTTTGTACTTAAAAATGCAGTGGCTACCATCGTCAGAGTTCCCTTTATCGTGAAAAATGCCCCCAAGGATACCATCGAAGCCAATAAAAGTGAGGTCTTGCCTTCTGCCAGAAAGACGGAGGATGTTTACATCGTGATGAATTTTGAGCGGAATCTTCAGCTTGTCATTCAACAGTCAGAGATCAGCGATGGGGAGAATAAAATGCGGATAGACAGTCTTAGAAACAGCTACGTCAAAAGGGAAATCGACAAATCTATCAAGGCCCTGTCCACCTTGAAACGGGAGGCCATTATGCCGAAGATTGTGATCACAGTACCCAAATCGGATGCAATTATTTTGTACCGCGCCTTGCCACAGAAACCGAGGATGGTTCTGAAGATGTAAGAGGACTAATTTGAGATCTCTATTTTTGTCTTTTTGTTCTTGATCTTCTCGTTGGCCAACCTGGCAACGACAGTCCTGATCTTTGCTGCAGGTACTGCAACAAAAGCTTCATAATCGAGGATGTTGATCAATCCAATTTCCTCTTTCAGCAATCCACCCTTTTGAATCAGCAATCCGACGATGTCGACTTTGCCAATCTTATCTTTTTTCCCGGCTCCAAAATAAAGGGTAGCAAATTCTGCAATTTGTGGTTCCGTCTGGCTACCAGAAAGGGTGGTCGCTTCACTGTATTCCGGAAGATAAGCCGGTATCTTCTCTTCGGAAGATAGCAGAATCCAAACGGTTCCTTCGCTCTCCATTCTTGCCGTGCGTCCGTTTCTGTGGACGAATACCGATTCGCTGTTGGCTAGCTGGTAGTGGATGATGTGCTTCACGCCTGCGATATCCAGTCCCCGGGAGGCCAGATCCGTGGTAACCAGGATGGGATTGCTTCCATTCCTGAATTTGATCAGTGCCCTTTCCCGTTGTGATTGCTCGTATCCGCCGTGGTAGGTGTCGTGCGAGATTCCACCTTCCTCCAGCAGTTGACTGATGCGTTCCACCGCCTCCCTGTGGTTGCAGAAAACGAGGGTAAGTCCGGCTTCAATTTCTGAGAGTAGTCTGGAGAGCAGACTCAGCTTGTCTTTGTCGGGAGCCCTGACTACTTTTATCTCCAATCCGGCTGGTTTTTCATCGCTGCTATAATCCAGCACGACCGGGTTTTGAATTTTGACGAAATCAGGCACTGTGGCGGACTTTGTGGCCGAGGTGAGAATCAGTTGCTCAGGAGTGGGGATATGCCTTAAAATGGCCGAAATATCCTTTTCAAAACCAAATTCAAAGGATTTGTCGTACTCATCCAGAATGAGAACCTCAATGGTGGCCGGGACTATGGTTCCCTTGTCCAGATGGTAATTGATCCTGCCGGGAGTGCCGATCACCAGAAAGGGAGCTTCCAGCAAGTTGTTCTTTTCAGTCTTCACCTTGTGACCTCCATAACAGGTACTCACTTTCAATCCGCTGCCCATCGACTTGAACACCTGTTCGATCTGAAGTGCCAGTTCTCTGGAAGGAACTACCACCAATGCCTTGACTCCTGATTTTTCGTCCAATGGCCGCTGAAGGAGCGGCAACAGGAAGGCTGCCGTCTTGCCGGATCCGGTGGGGGAGAAGAGCTGAATCTGCCTGGCTTTTTTGCTGACTTTCAGCATCTCTTCCTGCATGGGATTCAGCAGATCAAATCCGAGATTGCTGACTGCCTTTCTGACAAGCGGGGAATAGGAGGAACTCATGATGAAAATAATTTTGGATTTTCAATTTTGGATTTTCGATAGAAAAGAGACTGTCGCCCAATCCAGAATCGAGAATCCAAAATCGAAAATTCTATTTTGGATAAAAGTAAATGGCAAACAAAAAGAGGGATCCTGTAAGGAGCCCTCTTAAATGCTATA
>CAINVV010000127.1 GCA_903854235.1 uncultured Bacteroidia bacterium
AGTGGAGAATATCGGAATCGAACCGATGACCTTTTGACTGCCAGTCAAACGCTCTAGCCAACTGAGCTAATCCCCCATTGAGTCGGCAAATATAAAAAAATTATTTTGTCTGCAATGCTTTAACTCAAATCAAAATTTGTCTTTTGTAACTAATATCTGGCAGATGCAAGTGATTTGCTGAACTTTCATCATCTATCATCTTTCATCATCAAAACTTCCCCGTCCTTTCCAGAATTTCCGTAAACTCCTCCGGCGCCCTTCTGGGTT
The DNA here is from genome assembly GCA_903854235.1 of uncultured Bacteroidia bacterium. Taxonomy (GTDB): domain Bacteria; phylum Bacteroidota; class Bacteroidia; order Bacteroidales; family Prolixibacteraceae; genus CAINVV01. Next base: position 268 of record CAINVV010000127.1, read on the forward strand.
TGTGGGTGGCGGCGTCCATAAAGCCGAGAGTCACTTCTCCTTCGTTGATCAGCTCCATCTGCTCGTTGTAGATCTCGGAGATCAGCCTGAACTTTACCTTCGGGATCTCTTTGATGATGGTCCGGATTGTGAGGAGCTCGTCGTAGTTGGCGGGTTTGTGGTAGACGGCATGCAGTAGCCTGACGGGCAGGATGATCCCGCTCTCCTCCACCTCCCGGTAGGATTTCCAGATCGAGCGGATCATATCCGTCCTGCCGATCTCGTACAACCGGGGATAATTCCCGTAATACATGATTCCCATACGGTCGGTATCCGCGTAACAGACCCGGTAGGGCGTTTCGTAACTCATCATAAGCTTTCCATTTTTCACAGCGGTGGATCAATCCCTCGTTGCAAATTCAAATTTATAAATGATTATTCCTGGCAATTTGACCAATACCTATCTCCATTTCGGCACGGTTGGAACCCGCTCTCCATCGGCCGTGGTGTGCTCCTCCAACGAATGTTCTTTGGCCTGAATCACCATGTAGATCATCGTATCTTCCGATTCGTTGCGGATTCCGCGGTTGCCTTTGGGAGCCACGCGGATGACACTGCCCTCCCTGATGCCGAAGCAATCCTCATCCACCTGGAAGAATCCGAATCCTTTTAGAATGATATAGGTCTCTTCATTTTTATAGTGAATGTGAAAATAGGGTTGCTCGGATTTGGGTGGCAGGGAGTTGAAGGATATCTCTGTTCCCGTCGCCTGCGTCGCATCTTTCAGGAAGACCTTTCCTTCCAGCAGCCGCTTGTTGACAGGGTGTATCAGGGAATAATCCTTGATATCTGCCAGATCGCCGAGATTGACAGCATTATAATTGGTGTTCTCAGAAAGTTTTTCGAGTTGCTTCATGTTGCCTTTTCTATGAAATTAAATGGGATACCTGATTACTTCAGTTGTTTCAGGATTACCTCTATCGCCTTGTCAAGTTGAGGATCTCTCCCGTTTATTTTATCTTCAAAAGTGTTGATGACCAGAATATCCGGCTTCACACCGTTCTTTTCCAGATCCTTTCCATCCAGCGTGTAGCAGCCCCAGGCAGGCATGCGCACAAAGGAGCCATCCACCAGACCCACGCCGCTGGTAAAGATGATCCAGTGGTAGGTCTCATTCCCGATGATCTTACCCAGCTTCAGGGCTTTGAATCCTGCGGCAGTCATCTCCGCATCGCTCAGCGACTGCTCGTTGATCAGCAGCATGATCGGCTTGTCTGCCGGGGCGAAATTGGGCTGCGGACTCAGGGATCCTTCCCGGTATTTCCAGTTGAGGTAGTGCTTTTGGGACAGGAAATTCAACACCTCGTTGTGCACGTTTCCCCCGGTGTTGTAACGGATGTCGAAGATCAGGGCATCCTTTTTATTCAGATCCCTGGTCATGTCGATGAGGAACTTCTCCAGTTCCCCCTGTCCCATGTCCTTCATGTAGCCATAGGCGATGCGACCCTTGCCTTTCTCCTCGACCCGCTTCCTGTTCTTGTCGATCCACTCGTCGTACAGGTTGTTTCTTACACTGAATTGCGGATGAATCCTTGTAGTAATCTTCTTTCCATCCCTGCTGACGGTCAGGGAGAGCTCCTTGTCGATGGAGGGTGCAGTAAAGTAGTAGTTCCTGTCGAGTGCGGCATCGACCTTTCTATCGTTCACTTTTTCCAGCAGGTCGCCAGGTTTCAGGTCGACAGAAACCTTGTCGGCCGCGCTGCGTGGCAAAATCTGCCTGATTCGAAGTGGATCGTGGTTGTCGAACACGATACCGGTCTCCATGGTTTGGTTCGATAAAACGATATTTTCATCATCACCGAAGGTACTGAATCCCTGGTGCGAAGAATTCAGTTCGCCCAGCATATCGTTCAGCAAGATCCTGAAATCGGATCTGTTGTTGGCACAGGGTACATATTGCTGGTAGTAGGCTTTTGTCTTGGCCCAGTCGGTCCCGTGAAATTTCGGATCGTAATAGTTCTCGTTCATCTGGGCCCAGGCCTCCTGGAACATCTGCCCAAACTCTTCCGACAGGTTTCTCCGGAAGGTGGTTCCCATGGCAATGGCCTCTGTCTTGTTGTTATCCAGGGTCAATTTGTAGATTGTACCGCTAAAGAGCACAAACATTTTGTCTCCTGCTTCGGCCACATCAAAACCATAGGCACCTTCGGTTCCGGCTATCTTTTCCGTTTTGTTTTGCTCAAACGGCTCAAGTACGGTTTTCCACAAGGCTGCTTTCCCTTCCGCATGGTCACTTTGAAAAAGAACCGTGGTTTTTTCACTCTTCTGTGCGACGTGAATCAGCGATTGGGTGCCAAAGTAGGGGCTCACCTGCTCCAGCCTGTCGAGGAGATGGTCCATGTCGATGTGGATCATTTTGGTTTCTGCCTCGGCTTTCTTCGCCGTATCCTTCTTGGCGGTATCTTTTTTCTCTTCCGTAAAGAGTTCATTGAACTTGTCTATCCGGAAGGGTTCGTCCAGCTTTTCCAACGGAAGCCTGTAGACCTTTGAATTGGCCATCCCGAAAGGGTAGGAGGGTTTTGTCCGTTGGGAAGTGAAAAAGAGGTACTTTCCATCGGGCGACCACATCGGATCGGATTCGGTGATGTCGGTATTGGTCAGGTTGGTGGTGGTATTTTCCTTGAGGTTGTACACGAAGATGTCCTCTTCGAAATTTCTTTTTCCTGTGAAGGCGATGTACTGGTCGTTGGGAGAAAAGGATGGTGCACTGTTTTGCAATCCCCAAAGCTCTTGTTTAACGATGGTTTTTGCCTCCATGGTTTTCGCATCCAGCAATTTCACCTCATCCCTGCCGCATAAATAGACGGCCTTTGTCTTTAGCTTGTTCAGTGCAATGGCCCTGCAATTTTTCTCTTCCCTCGTGATTTGTTTGACGGAATTTCCCTTGTCGGCAGCCACCGTAAACAGGTTGCTGTATCCTCTCACGGTCTCTGTGAAAAGCAGGGTCTTGTTGTCTGTCATCCATTTCACCTCCTCCACTCTTTCGGTGCTTTCGGGAAGGATGTTTCGGATAAATTTTCCCTCCACATCACTCACGAAGAGGGCTCCCCTGCTTACAAAACCCAGTTTTTTCCCGTCCGGAGAAACATCGAAGGCGGTTATCTTTCCCTTAATGTCAAAATCCTTGTCCTTGGTGAGGGTATTGTTCCTGTAGATGTTGAGTTTGACTTTATCGGATTTGCCCGACTTCACATCGTAGATCCAGAGCTGGTAATCCTTTTCAAAGACTACCGTCCCCCCGTCGGCATTGACGAAAGGGGTCTTGATCGAGGTTGGAAACTGGGTGAGTGCCGTTTTCTTTCCATCCGTGAAGGTGTAGAGATTGTATTCGTCGTTGCCCTCATCCGAGATAAAGTAGAGATTTCCTTTTCTGTCCACCGTGGCGGCAAAATCTTTACCTGGCCAGGTAGTGTAACGGGTATATTTTTTTGTCGTGGGATTGTACGATTGGATATCCGGGTTATAGGGTCCCTTGTAGCGCTTGCGCTGTGCCTGGTTGCTGCTTTCCCAGGTGTCGTTGAAGAAAATTTCGCCTGTCAGCGGATGTTCCACCAGATTGTGGTCGTTCTGGAAGAAGTTTTCGCCAAAAACCCGGACAGGGGTACCCCCTTCAATCCCAACTTTGTAACCGGAAGCCAGTCCGGCCCTGCTGCTGGTGAAGTAGATGGACTTGCTGTCCCAGCTCCAGCTGTTTACCTCATCGGAACCGCTGTGAAAGGTGAGTTGCCTAACCTCTCCACCTTCTATGGGCAGGAGGTAGACGTCGCTGTTGCCGTATTGCCTGCCTGTAAAGGCGATCCATTTCCCATCCGGCGAGACCTTTGCACCGTTCTCATACCCCTGCATCGCAGTTAATCTGGAGGCAACCCCATCTTTCACAGAGGCTTTCCATAAATCACCTTCGAAACTGAATACCAGGGTTTGTCCATCCGGGGTGAGGGATGGGCTGGAGAGGAAATAGGGCTCCGGAGTTTGCGCGGAAGCCAGTTTTATCATAAAAAGGAAGGCTATGGTAATTAAAGTTCTCATATAGTAGTTATTTTATGTTGACCTATCTAATTGCAAGATTTACGTTGGACAAACAAAAAAGTTGGAGGAAAACTTTTTTCAGTTCACTCCATGAATCAATTGTAGTCAAAATAGATGGACTGCAGGATGACAACGATCTCGTTTGACCATGCCCAAAATAAGGCAATATTTGTTTGTTCCCGCTAAATTAGGTCTGTTTTTATTGCGGAATCCCTTGCGTAGAGATAAAAATATCCTCTACGACACACTTTTATGAATTCTGACCTTTCTAAAATTATATAAATTCTGCTTCAGACGACTCTTCTCCTCAGGCAAATTGATCCAGCAATTCAATCCTTTTTTGGATAGGTGGATGGGTGGAGAAGAGGTTGCTGAAGGAGAATTTTTTCTCTTCGGGCTGCGGATTCTCGATGAAGAGCTGTGCTACATCGCGGTTGTGCACCGCCTCTATCAACGGATCCTGGTCGATCTTGCGCAAGGCGCTCGCCAGGGCATAAGGCTTCCTGGTCATCTCGGCTGCCCCTGCATCGGCCAGGTATTCGCGTGACCGGGAGATACCGAAACGGAGCAAAAGGGCGATCAGGTAACAAACGGCAGAGATGACGATGGCGGCCAGAATGGCCACTCCCGCATCCTTCTTTCCCCTCGAGAGGGCTCCGAAACGAAGGCTTCGGAAGGCTATCTCGGCCACGAAGGCAAAGATGCCTACGAAGATGATGGAGACCATCATCAACCGAACATCCCGGTTACGGATGTGGGAAAGTTCGTGGGCAATCACCCCTTCGAGTTCATCGTCGTCCAGTTTGTCGATGATGCCGCGCGACAAGGTCACAGCAAAGGTTCGCTCGTTGATGCCGCTTGCAAAGGCGTTGAGGGAGTCGTCCTCGATGAGGAAGATCTGCGGAACCTTCATCCCCTTCGAAATGCATAGGTTTTCGATCAGGTTGTAGACCCGCTTGTTCTCCTTCCTTTCCAGGGGTTTGGATCCGGTGGCCACCCTGATGAGTGCGCTGTGCAAAAACCATGCGATCGTGAACCAAACACCGGTCCCGAGAATCACAAAGGGGGCGGAGTTGAGAAACAGCTCATTCGTGAGTTCTACATCGTGCTTTCGCTGGATAAAGTAGAGGAATGCATAGACCATCCCAAGCAAAACGACAGGGAAAGCCACCATCAGGAGCATGCTGCTGAAGTTGTTCCTCCTGATTTGGGTCTGGATGCCGACGTAGGTCATTAAGAGAAACTGATCTTGGGAGCTTCTTCCAGATTCACCCTGGTCTGACCGAGGTCGAAGAGGGTCTCGCGCTGAAAGCCGAAGCTGTTGGCAATCAGGTTGGATGGGAAGGTCTCAATACCGGTGTTGTATTCGGTGGTGGCTGCATTGAAATACCTGCGAACCGCTGCCAGTTTGTTTTCGATGTCACTCAGCTCCTCCTGCAGCTGCAGGAAGTTTTGGTTGGCCTTCAGGTCGGGATATGCCTCTACGGAGACCTTCAGCCCAGCCAGTGCGCTGGAAAGTTGTGTTTCTGTTTTGATCTTCTCCTCGATGGTGGTGGCGCCCATCGCAGCGCTCCTTGCCTGGGTAATTTTGAGCAGCAGCTCCCGTTCGTGGGTGGCGTAACCCTTGACGGTTTCCACGAGATTCGGGATTAAGTCGTAGCGGCGTTTTAGCTGGACATCAATGTCGCTCCAAGATTCATCGGTGCGATTTTTGCCGCGGAAGAT